>JAHDCP010000015.1:0-21524 GCA_020629775.1 Planktomarina sp. | reverse complement strand
CGGCTGTGAATCCCGCTGGCGGCAACGATGAAATCGGCACTGGATTGGGGTTTGGCGTCCACCTTTCCGGCGGCGATTTCAGCGGCATGTTCGGCATTGAATTTGTCCGAATACGCGTTGAACGCGGCCACCAGTTCATCGTTCGAAATACTGTGCGCCGGCGTGTAAAGCCCGGTCCCGGTAATGGCTGGATTGTGCATGTTAACCCCTTTGCGTTCGGTACGTTTACGAAATGGCGGAACGGAGGGGAAGGGGTGTGCACAGTGGGGTGTTTAGCGGGGGTAATGACAGCCTTGTTTTGGTAATTTCAGCGAAACACGTTAGGATAGAGCATTTAGGAGACTCGAAATTTAAAAAGGTGAAATCAATTATGACAATTCGACAATATCCAACTGAACTTTTCCAAATGACAGCTTCTCGTAAAATGCGTCTGCGGCACGCTGCTTGGCATGCGGTGCGGGCTGCTTCTTCAAGCACAAGGCCCGAAGCGCCAAATATTATGAGAACATACAAAGAAATAGGGTGGGAGTTACCTGCTGGATCAAGTTACCCCGGGGCCAATCCCCCCCTAGAGCGACAAGACCCATGGGGTGAAGATTTCTTATATATGCACCGAAAAATGATGGGGAACGTGAACAACCTTCTCGCAACTCTTGGCGAAAGCGAGTTGGAACGTTGGCTGAAAATTCCGCGTGCTGATGATCCTGAGTTCCCTGTGCCGCCAAGCTTCCATCCTGATTTGAATGAAGCAAAGAATGACAGCGAAACTAGCAGATTGATGTTTGAATGGTCAGAAGCACTGATTTTGCCTGCAAATCTGAGACGTTTTAGTCTTGGTGCGCTTGGAACCTTTGTAGAGGAAACAATTCATAACTGGATGCATGCCCGGTGGTCGGAAGCGCCTAAATATGTCAGATCTTTTGAATTATCCCAAGTTTTGGATGGCGTGCAAGCATATGAACCGGCAGCGGAGGATTTGGAAAACGACTACCTGGGCGACCCATATTCCAGTCATGTGAACCCGATTTTTTGGTATCTTCATGGCTGGATCGACAATCTGATCGACCTTTGGGCAGAAGCCAATGGAATAGAAGAAATACAATGGATTGGCACTTGGATGGGTGGACCAGACATCGAAATTCCGGGCCAATCATTCCCGCCGCTCCTTCCAAGTGCGGAAATTTTTGCAATGCCGCAATCGCTAAACCACCCCAAGTTCGAATCTTTCCTGAGAAATTCAAACAACTTCATTAGGTTCCAAGCACCTACGAAGAAGCGAATGAAAGAAGTTGAGAAATTGCTATCCCTGTAACGCCTTAACCCCCACTGTATCTTCCCCCCAGGCCTTAATTGCCAGGGCGGCGGCGTGTGATGCGGCCAAAGTCGTGTAGTACGGCACTTTGTCCATCAGGGCCTCCGTCCGCATGGAACGGGAATCTTCCACCGCCTGGGCGCCTTCGGTCGTGTTCATGATCAGGGCGATTTCGCCGTCTTTGATTTGATCCACGATATTGGGGCGGCCCTCATACACTTTGTTGGCGATGTCGGCCTGGATGCCAGCGTCTGCCAAGAACGCGGCGGTGCCGCGGGTGGCCACCAGGGTGAAGCCTTGGTCCACCAGCAGTTGCGCGGTTTCCACCAGGATGGGGGTTTTGTCGTCTTCTTTGATGGACAAGAACACCCGGCCTTCGGACGGCAGAACGGTGCCGGCCCCCAGCTGCGCTTTGAAGAACGCGCGGGGGAATTTGGAATCAAAGCCCATAACCTCGCCCGTGGATCGCATTTCTGGGCCCAGCAGCGTGTCCACGCCCGGGAAGCGGGCGAAGGGCATGACGGCTTCTTTCACGGCGAACCCGTTGATGTTGGGATCCACCAGATCAAACGCATCCAGCTTTTCGCCCGCCATAACGCGGGCGGCGATGGCGGCGATGGGGCTGCGCACGGCTTTGGCCACAAAGGGCACGGTGCGGGAGGCGCGTGGGTTCACCTCGATCAGATAAATATCACCGTCTTTGACGGCGAACTGCACGTTCATCAGACCCACAACGTTCAACGCCAAGGCCAGGCTTTCTGTCTGGACGCGGATTTTGGCGATGATGTCATCCGACAGGGAGTATGGGGGCAGGGAACAGGCAGAATCGCCCGAATGAACGCCCGCTTCTTCGATGTGCTGCATGATGCCCGCGATGTGCACGGAGGTGCCATCACACAGCGCGTCTACATCCAGTTCCACCGCGCCGGACAGGTAGCTGTCCAGCAACACGGGGCTGTCGCCCGAGACCACCACCGCTTCTGCAATGTAGCGTTCCAATTGCGCCATATCGCGCACGATTTCCATGGCGCGGCCCCCCAGCACGTACGATGGGCGGATCACCAGCGGGAAGCCGATGTCGGATGCGATTTCCAGCGCTTGGGCATCAGTGGATGCGATGCCGTTTTTGGGCTGCAACAGGCCCAGGTCATTGACCAGGGCTTGGAATCGTTCGCGATCTTCGGCCCAATCAATGCTGTCGGGGGATGTACCCAAGATGGGGATGCCCGCAGCTTCCAGATCGTTGGCCAGTTTCAGCGGGGTTTGCCCGCCGAATTGTACGATGACGCCGTGCAAGGTGCCGTTGTCTTGTTCGCGGGTCAGGATTTCCATGACGTGTTCGAAGGTCAGGGGTTCAAAGTACAACCGGTCGGACGTGTCGTAATCGGTGGACACGGTTTCTGGGTTGCAGTTGATCATGATGGTTTCATACCCCTGATCAGACAGGGCGTAACACGCGTGGCAGCAGCAGTAATCGAATTCGATGCCTTGCCCGATCCGGTTTGGGCCACCGCCCAAGATCACCACTTTCTTGGCATCCGACGGGCGCGCTTCGCATTCCACATCGCCCATCATGGGCGCCTCATATGTGGAATACATGTACGGCGTTTGGGCTTCGAATTCAGCGGCACAGGTATCGATGCGTTTGAACACAGCCACGACGCCGGCGTTTTGGCGTGTGGTGCGCACGTCTGTCTCGGCTTGCCCAGTAAGGGCGGCCAAACGGGCGTCTGTGAAACCCATCATTTTCAGGCGGCGCAGGCCCAGTTCATCGGCGGGCAACCCAGCGGTGCGCACGGTGTTTTCAACTTCGATGATTTCGCGAATTCGTTCCAAGAACCAAGGGTCAAAGCTGTTGATGGCAAAGATTTCATCGTTGGTGAACCCAAAGCGCATGGCGTGGGCCACGGTGCGCAGCCGATCTGGTGTGGGAATGGCCAGTTCACGCGTTAGGGATTTGTTGATGGCGTCTTGAGCTTGGGCCGATTTGCCCACCAAGATACCGTCTTTCCATTCCATATCATCGGGGCCGGGCATGCCGTCTACATCCACTTCGTCAAACCCAGTCAGGCCGGATTCCATAGACGCCAATGCTTTTTGAACGGATTCGTGGAACGTCCGACCAATGGCCATGACTTCGCCCACAGATTTCATCGCAGTGCCCAGCAGGGGTTCGGAGCCTGGGAATTTCTCAAAGGCGAATTTGGGGATTTTGGTGACGATGTAGTCGATGCTGGGTTCAAACGACGCAGGTGTGACACCCGTTATGTCGTTGTCCAATTCATCTAACGTGTACCCCACGGCCAGTTTGGCTGCGATTTTGGCAATGGGGAAACCCGTTGCTTTAGAGGCCAACGCGGATGACCGCGACACGCGGGGGTTCATTTCAATCACCACCATACGGCCATCGGCCGGGTTCACGGCCCATTGTACGTTGGACCCGCCTGTTTCGACGCCGATTTCGCGCAGCACCGCAATCGATGCGTTGCGCATGATTTGGTATTCTTTGTCGGTCAGCGTCAGGGCGGGGGCCACAGTTATGCTGTCCCCGGTGTGCACACCCATGGGGTCCACGTTTTCAATGGAACACACGATGATGGCGTTGTCGGCTGTATCGCGCACCACCTCCATCTCGTATTCTTTCCACCCCAGCAGGGATTCATCGATCAGGATTTGATTCACAGGTGATGCGTCCAAACCGGTTTTGCAGAAATATTCGTAATCTTCGCGGTTATACGCCACGCCGCCGCCGGTGCCGCCCAACGTAAAGGCGGGGCGGATAATGGCGGGCAGACCGATGCCTTCCAACGCGTCCATGCATTCTTCCATGGTGTTGGCGATTTCAGCTTTGGGATTTTCCAGGCCCAAACGATCCATGGCTTCGCGGAACAATTTGCGGTCTTCGGCCATTTCGATGGCGTCGCGTTTCGCGCCGATCATTTCGACATTGTATTTGTCTAGTACGCCCATTTCTTCCAGCGCCAGCGACGTGTTCAAACCCGTTTGCCCGCCCATGGTGGGCAACAACGCATCGGGGCGTTCGATTTCGATGATCTTAGCCACGGTTTCAGGGGTGATGGGTTCGATATATGTCGCGTCCGCCAGATCAGGGTCTGTCATGATGGTGGCGGGGTTCGAATTGACCAGAATGACCCGGTATCCTTCTTCGCGCAGCGCCTTACAGGCTTGGGCACCAGAGTAATCAAATTCGCAGGCTTGCCCAATCACAATGGGCCCCGCCCCGATGATCATAATTGATTGAATGTCGGTGCGTTTGGGCATGGGCTTTCCTTTTGGCAGGTGGGTCGGCGCAAATTATCCTGGCTTATAGATAGGCCGCGCCCGGTCGCAACCAGATTCATGGGAAAATTTAATTTTATGGTTTGGATGGGCGTGCCCGCCCACCCACCCCTTTTGGGGCGCAGCCCCTTACCCCCGGAGTATTTTAGAACAAAAGAAGCTTGGAGCGGCGCATTGGGTTGACTTCATGCCGCCAAGGCGGTTTTGCAATCGCGTTGACACCAAGGAAGCCCATCATGCACGCATATCGCACCCATTCTTGCGCCGATCTTCGTTCTGAACACGTTGGCGATACCATTCGTTTGTCTGGCTGGGTGCACCGTGTGCGTGACCACGGCGGTGTTTTGTTCATCGATTTGCGGGACCATTACGGCGTGACCCAAGTGTTGTGCGACCCTGACAGCCCCGTGTTCCACGAAGTGGAAAAGGTGCGCAGTGAATGGTGCATTCGCATTGATGGCAACGTCAAAGCGCGTGACGCCAGCCTGGTGAACGACAAAATCCCCACCGGCGAGGTGGAGGTGTTTATTCGCGACATGGAAGTGTTGGGGGAATCTGAAGAATTGCCGCTGATGGTGTTCGGCGACCAAGAATACCCTGAAGAAACCCGGCTGAAGTACCGGTACTTGGATCTGCGTCGTGAAAAGATGCAAAACAACATGGTCTTGCGGTCCGATGTGGTGTCTTCGATCCGTAAGCGCATGTGGGACAAAGGGTTCAAGGAATTCCAAACGCCGATCATCACCGCGTCCAGCCCCGAAGGCGCGCGCGACTTTTTGGTGCCGTCGCGTTTGCACCCGGGCAAATTTTACGCGTTGCCCCAGGCCCCGCAGCAGTTCAAGCAGCTGATCATGGTGTCTGGCTTTGACAAATATTTCCAGATTGCCCCGTGTTTCCGCGATGAAGACCCCCGCGCTGACCGGTCCCCGACTGACTTTTATCAGTTGGACATGGAAATGTCCTTTGTGACCCAGCAAGACGTGTTCGACACCATCAGCCCCGTGATTGCCGGTGTGTTTGAAGAATTCGGTGGTGGCCGCAAAGTGGACGCGCCAGCAGACTGGGCCCAGATTTCGTATCGCGACGCCGCGCTGTGGTACGGCACGGACAAACCCGACCTGCGCAACCCCATCAAGATGCAGGTGGTATCTGATCACTTTGCCGGTTCTGGTTTTGCCATCTTTGCCAAGCTGTTGGAAAACGAAGGCACCGAAATCCGGGCCATCCCGGCACCGGGCGGTGGGTCGCGCAAATTCTGTGACCGCATGAATGTGTTTGCCCAAAAAGAAGGGCTGCCCGGCATGGGCTATATCTTCTGGCGCAAACAATCTGCAGACAGCATTGCCCAGGAACGCGGGATCACAGTTAAAGAAGTGAACGCCTTGATCAAATCAGGCGAAATCACATTGGGTGAAGAAGCCGCCGGTCCCCTGGCCAAAAACATTGGCCCCGAACGCACAGAGGCCATTCGTCAGCAATTGGGTCTGGGTGTCGGCGACGCCGCATTCTTCTTGGGGGGCAAGCCATCCAGCTTTGAACGGGTGGCTGGCAAGGCCCGCGATGTGTTGGGCGAAGAATTGAACCTGACCGACAAGAACCGCTTTGCGTTTGCATGGATTGTGGATTTCCCAATTTATGAGGCTGACGAAGAAACCGGCAAAATCGATTTCGAACACAACCCGTTCTCCATGCCCCAAGGCGGGATGGAAGCATTGCAAGGCGATCCTTTGAAAGTCCTGGGCAACCAGTATGATTTGGCGTGTAACGGTTATGAATTGGTGTCCGGGGCCATCCGGAACCACCGCCCTGAAATCATGTTCAAAGCTTTTGAAATTGCGGGATATGGCAAGGACGAAGTGGAAAAACGCTTTGGTGGCATGGTCAACGCATTCCAGTACGGCGCGCCGCCCCATGGTGGCTGTGCTGCGGGCATCGACCGGATTGTGATGTTGTTGGCAGACCAAGACAACATTCGCGAAGTGATCATGTTCCCCATGAACCAACGCGCCGAAGATCTGATGATGGCGGCCCCATCTGAACCTTTGAACGAACAGTTGCGCGAATTGTCCCTGCGGGTGATTGATCCAGAAACTTAAACGGATCAGCCATCGGCGTGTTTTCGTCGGTGGCGACGCTATTTTTGGAAATTTGCAGCAATCTTTGCTGTAATGCTTATATGTGTTGGCAAACAACGCAGAGCAGCACATGGCCTTTGATCCAAATTTCGCGGCAGTTCGGTTTGGCACCGGTCGGTCGCCAGCCCATTCCCCGCCGCAATCCGTGGAAGCGTGGTTGAAATCTGTGAATGGGCAGATTGAAAGCGAATACCCGTTTTACACGTGGGATGTTCTGCAACCGATTTTGGTGAACTCGCACACTGCGCGTAAAAATATGCTGGCCCTGCGGCGTTCCAATGCCCCTGAAGCGGACCAAAAAGCCGCGACCCAAGCCTCTAAGGCGGCGGATCGTGTACTCAAAACCATTGATCGCGAAACCATGAAGCATTTCATCGGACGTGGCGCGTTTGACACCACGGGGTTTGCCACCCGGCTGACGTTGTTTTGGGCGGATCATTTCAGCGCCCAGGGCAAAGGGCGGTATTGGACGGAAATGACCGGGGATTATCTGGATACAGCCATCCGCCCCCATGTGTTGGGGCGGTTTGAGGACATGCTGGTGGCTGTGCTGATGCATCCTTTGATGCTGCATTACCTGGATCAGACCCAGTCTGTCGGGCCCAATTCAACGCGTGGCAGGCAAAAGCCTGGGCTTGGCGTGAATGAAAATTTGGCCCGCGAAGTGATGGAACTGCACACCCTGGGCGTGGGGGGGCCATACACCCAAGAAGATGTGCAAAGCTTGGCCCTTGTTTTGACTGGCATGACCGCCAACACCAACGTGGGTTTTCGGTACCGCGCAAAGTTTGCAGAACCGGGGCCGCATGCCCTTTTGGGCCAGTCTTATGGCGATGAACGCCCGGCGCTGAAAACGGTTGTGGCTGTGGCCAAAGATTTGGCCCGCCACCCGGCCACGGCCCGGCACTTGGCCCTGAAAATGGCCAAGCACTTTGTCAGTGACACCCCCAGCGAAGGGCTGGTGGCCGCAATGGTGGAAGGGTTTGGTGAAAAAGGCAGTTTGGCGGACATGACCGAAGCGATGCTGCGCCACGCGGACGCTTGGAACCCGGCAGGCGGCAATGTGAAATGGTCTTTGGAGTTTATGATGGGGGTGATGCGCGCGATGAATATGCCGCGGCACCGTTTTGATGAAATGAACCCAAAGAAATTGTTTCAACTGTTCCAGTTCCCGTTGCGGGCCATGGGGCAACCGTTTTTTGAAGTGTCCGGCCCCGATGGGTTGATGGAAGAGGACGCGGACCTGATGCGTCCCCACATTCTGGCCGCGCGGCTGGATTGGGCACTGCGCGCCCCTGATGCCTTTGTGCGCGGTCTGCCGGACCCGCGTAAAATTTTGCCCAACGCGCTGGCGGGCGATATCCCGAAATCCCTGCGGTTTGCCGTTAAGTCCGCCGAAAGTCGGCACGAAGGATTGGCCATGATCTTTGTATCCCCAGCCTTTCAAAGGAGATGACCATGTTGGACAGACGCGCCTTTTTGAACGGATTTGTCGGGTGTTCCGTGGCAGCCCACCCTTTGGTTACGCCCATCGCCTTTGCCGGATCGCCCGACAGTGGACGTTTGGGCGACAACCGTTTGGTGGTGATTATCTTGCGCGGTGCCATGGACGGCTTGGATGTGGTGCAACCCTATGGGGACGGCGAACTGGCCAAGGTGCGCCGCAAGCTGTTGGTGGGGCCAGACAACGGCGCTTTGGATTTGGATGGGTTCTTTTCGTTGAACAAATCCTTTGACCTGTTGCACCCCATGTGGCGCGCCGGTGAGTTGGGGTTTGCCCACGCTGTGTCCACCCCGTACCGCGACAAGCGCAGCCATTTTGACGGCCAAGATCTGTTGGAAGCGGGCACCGGATCCGTCGAAGAACGCGGGGATGATGGGTGGTTGAACCGGATGTTGCAACATGTGCCTGGATTAACGTCGGGCACTGCATATTCGGTGGGATTGGATCAAATGGCGGTGTTGGCTGGGCCGGCAGATGTCAGCGATTGGGCCCCAGATGTGGGGGTCACTCTCAGCCCGCAGGGCAAACGGTTGCTGGAATTGGTGATGCACGATGATCCGTTGTTCCAGCAAGCCTCGTCAGAGGCGATGGAGATTTTGACATCCCTGTCCACAAACCCTGGCCCCATGGATGGCGGCGAAGATTTGATGATGATGGGGGACGATATGATGGGCGGTGACATGAAAGAAGCACCGCGCAACATCAAACGCATTTCAAACGGCACAGTGGGGCGTTTGGCGGAATTCACCGCCAACCGTTTGCGGGCTGACGCGCGGATCGCGGCGTTTTCGCTTGGGGGTTGGGATACCCACGGTGGACAGGCCCGTGGTATGAACCGGGCCGGGGCCAATCTGGCGGTGGCCATCATGCGCTTGCGCCAAGATTTGGGGCCTGTGTGGGCCAAAACCACCGTTCTGGCCATGACAGAATTCGGCCGCACGGTTTATGAAAACGGAACGGCTGGCACGGACCATGGCACTGGCGGCGTTGCCGTTTTTGCCGGCGGTGCGGTGCGCGGGGGGCAGGTTATTACGGATTGGCCCGGCGTGCGCGAAGAAGATCGTTACAAAGGACGGGACTTGATGCCCACGCGGGACGTGCGGTCCTTTGCGGGCTGGGCCATGCGCGGACTTTACGGATTTGACCGCGACATCATTGAAAACGTGATCTTCCCCGGTTTGGACATGGGGGAAGATCCCGGGCTTTTGGCTTAAACCACCGCCCTTTGTTGCAAGCGAGCGGTCAAAATGGTGTCCAATTGTTGGCGTTCTGGGCCCGCCATGGCGCGGGCTTTGGCAAAGGATTCTGCAACTGTGCGCAATTCTTCGTCCCGGGCGGTGCTGGCGACACCGGCCAAAAACGTGGCCAAATACACCTTGGTTTCCGATGTTTGTTCCCCGTCGCGCAGCAAATTTTGTGCCAGGGCCAAATCTTCCTGCACGGCAATGGGGTCTGCGGCAACAAAGTCATCGTTCAGTCTGCGAGGCCCCATGGGACGCCTGTCTTCGGCCAAAAATTGCATCAACGCGGCTTGGAATTCAGCGATTGTGCCCAGGGGTTTTTCCACGAACCCATCAGCACCTGCGCCCATCGCTTCTGCTTGGCGACCCGGGTCAGCGGACAGCGCCACGATGGCGTCCACCCGGGGTGTGGCTGCGGCCAACTCTGAAATCAATTCCGCCCCGGATCCATCGGGCAGCCCCATGTCTGTTAAAACGATATTGGGCCGATACACCCGCAAATGCCGCCGGGCGCTTTCCAAACAATCGGCGCGGCGAATACGCGCGCCTGATCGCAAGCACATCAAACGCATGGCTTCGCAAGCGGTTAAACTGTCTTCCACCAAAAGGATCGTCAGGCCCAGAAATGGGCGAATGATGGTGGGTGTTTGGGCGTTAAGAAAGTCGTCGATGTTGGTCATGGCTGCCCCCAAGGAAGAATGAATCACTGACATCACCCTGGACTGATGCGTCCTAATGGCATGTTAACGCCCCTTGCGGTGCTTGCCGTTTGTCCGCAAAAGGCAGCAACACAATCAGAATTTTGGGGTCGAAAATGATTGGACGATTGAACCACGTGGCCATCGCGGTGCCGGATTTGGACGCCGCCAGCGCGCAATACAAAAACACATTGGGGGCCAATGTGGGTGCGCCGCAAGATGAACCTGATCACGGGGTGACGGTGGTTTTCATTGAATTGCCCAACACCAAGATCGAACTGTTGTATCCCCTGGGGGACGACAGCCCGATCCAGAATTTTTTGGACAAGAACCCGTCGGGCGGCATCCACCACATGTGTTACGAAGTGGATGATATCTTGGTGGCGCGCGACAAGTTGTTGGCCGAAGGTGCCCGGGTTTTGGGCAATGGTGATCCCAAAATTGGCGCCCATGGCAAGCCAGTTTTGTTTTTGCACCCCAAAGATTTCAACGGTTGTTTGATCGAATTGGAACAGGTCTGATGGGTGTTCTGTCTGCGATCGTTCTGTTTGCCGTTGTGTGGTTTTTGACGTTGTTTTGCGTGCTGCCTGTTCGGCTGGAAACCCAAGGGGACCAGGGTCAGATTGAACCGGGCACCCATTCGGGCAGTCCGGCGAACCCGCAAATGAAGAAACGCTTCTTGATCACCACAGCCATTGCATTTGTCATTTGGGCTGCCTTGGTGGCGGTGATTTTGTCTGGGCTGATAACGCTCGATAATTTGGATGTCTTCAAACGCCCGACCTAGCGGCGCTGCAACCTGTGGAATTGGTGGGTGAATGTTGCCGCCCCCAAAACCGGGATAAACAGGTTCAACAAAGGTATCGTCAGCGGCATTGCCATCAAAGTGCCCGCCAACCAAACGCGCCCCCTGTTGGCACGGTACAGGTCTTTTGCCGCCTTGCGGGTTAAGTGCCTGCGGGCGGCGATTTGGAAATATTCACGCCCCAACAGATATCCGTTCAACCCCCAGAAAATGAACGGTGCCAGGGGCGGAAATATCCCCCACATGACCAAAGCCACGATATTGGCAGCGATCAATAATCCCAGGAAATTCACAGAATCCCGCAGGCCCGCCCAGAAGCCCACGTTGGGTTTGTCTTGCACATGGGGGTAATGGCGCGCTTCCACGGCATCGGCCACTTCATCCAAGAACAGTGATGTGATGATACTGGCCACAGGAACCATCAAAAATATCGATAAAATCAGCATCAATGCCAAACTGCCAAAGGTCAGGAAGCTGCCAACCCAAGTGACGCCACCGATGGCGTCGACAATCCATTCTTCTGCGCCCATGGCGTTCAGAACGTAAAGAAACGCCGCATAAACCCCCACCAAAAGCGCAATGGTCAAACCAATGCCGCGCCATAACACACGGCGGAATCGGCGGTCTGTAAATTGTGCCACCGCTTTTAGAAAATCAGTCAAAATCATGGGGTGTGCCAGGTTGTGATCGAAGACATGTCAGGGCGGGGACGGTCCGGCATGGTGGCAGGACCCGTGCCGATATGGATCAAACCCGCAACCCGTTCATTGGTTTCTAAGTTCAGCAGATCGCAAAACGCACGTTGGTGGCTGGGCCAACCAGACAACCAATTTGCGCCCCAACCCGCCGACAGGGCAGCGTTGATCAATTGCATGCACGCCGCCCCCGCAGAATAGGTTTGTTCAATGGCGGGGATTTTAGGGCTGTCTTTTTGCGTTTCCACCACCACCACTGCCAAATCAGAGCGTTCAAATTGAAATGCGGCTTTGTCCGTATCTTGATCCGCGGCTTGGGCCATGGCCCGCACTGGGGCGGCCAAACTGCGCAAGGCGGGTTTGTCCAAAACAATGAACCGCCAGGGTTCCAGTTTGCCGTGGTCAGGCACACGCGCCGCAACTTCCAACAATGACATCAAAGCATCACGATCGGGCACAGGGGCGGTCAGCAACTTTTGCGGACGCGACCGGCGGGTTTTCAAAAAGGTAAGGGCATCAGTCATGGCATCAGATGTGGGCGGTTTGGCCTCAGTTCACAAGTCCCCCAAGGTCAAAGCCCCGGCCATTTCTGTCAATTTGGTACAGGTGTTCAAGTTACGTGCTGTAAACGGGGCAGAAACCAAGCCTGGAAGTTTTGCCGCCAAAGGGGATCGCCCGTACCCGCCAGGGGTATGCATGTACAAAACATCATTGTCCCAATGAACGGTTTCGCCGGCCTTGGCTTCGGCCACCAAGTGGCCCGTGTTTACAAAAGCATCCGCAGCACATGGAAAGTACAGATGCACTTGTTTTGGGTCTGGATCATCAAACGGCTGGGCATCCACGGCGTTGCAAAATGCATCTGCTGACAGGGTGACACAATCGCACGTCAGCCTAAAATCTTCGGCTAGGGCCCTCGCAATCACGGCCCGCACAGTGGCCTGATCTGGGCCATTGCACAGTATGTTACCGCTTTGGATATATGTTTTGACCGTGCCCAATCCGCGTCGTGACAATACAGCGCGCAGACGTTCCATTTGGACCAAATTGTTGCCGCCAACGTTTATGCCCTTCAGCAAGGTGATCCAAACCATGGTTAGGCCCCATGAAAGGCGGCAAGATCATCCACCCAGTTGTCCAAGAATGCCTGAAACGCCTTGCCGGGTTGGCGGGCAGCAAAGGTGGCGGCGAAGGGATCGTCTGCTTTGATCTTGGATCCGGCCATGGTGGCAATGGCGGCATGCCCGCAAAATGGCACGTACACTTCAGAATACCCACCTTCATGCACCAGAACCAACCGTCCGTCACACAAAGCGTCAGCGGCAGCCATAACCATATTGGTCATGGCTTGGAACGTTTCTGCCGTGGCCAACATGCGCCCAAGCGGATCAATGGCGGCCGCGTCATACCCGCTGGCCACAACGATAAGATCGGGGGCGAATTTGGCCAAGCTGGGCAGAACGATCTGATCCATGACCCGCACATATGTGTCGTGCCCGCCGCCAGGGGGCAGCGGAATGTTCACGTTGCAGTTGCCATGGCCCCGCACCGATGCGTCGCCGGTATCCATCGGGTAATTGTGATCTTGGTGGATCGAAATGGTCAGGGTATCGGCGCGGTCCAGATAAATCGCTTCCGTGCCGTTGCCGTGATGCACATCCCAATCCAAGACGGCGACCTTCAGATCGGGTTCAATGGCGCGGGCGGCTTCCACGGCGATGGCGATGTTGGCCAGCAGACAAAACCCATTGGGGAATTCGGGCAAACAGTGGTGTCCAGGCGGGCGGGACAAAGCATAAGCATTGTCCAACGTGCCGTTCATGACCCCCGCCACAGCGGCCTTGGCCAAGCCCGCAGACAGGGCGGCTTGTTCGTAACCGCCTTGGCCAAAAGGCGTGCGCATCCCCAATTCACCGCCGCCGGAATCTGACACCGCTTTGAATTCACGGATATAAGATGCCGGGTGAATGCGCAGCAAATCGTCCCGGGTGGCAGGATCCGCATTTTGCGCATCAAGGGCGTGGGTCAGGCCCGTTACGTCCATCAAATTCTTGAGGCGCCGCTTGGTTTCGGGCTGTTCGGGAATGCCACCAGATACAAAAGGTTGCACCAATCCGCCCACCGGTTGGGTGAACGCATAATTGCCGCCCCCAAACCAAAAGCACCGTTCATCCCAGAAAAACCCTGTGGCCATGTTTTGTCCCCGCTGTTGGGGGGAGTGTGCAGGGCAGGGGGACAGACTGTCCAGTACACATCTGCGCCAGCAGCGCGCGTTTGCGCATTTTTCCCTGGCCGTGGGCGAATTTGCCCCTATGGTCCTGAGGGCAACAATGGGGATACCAATGCGTTACTGTTTTATGGCCGTTTGTCTGTTTCTGATGGCATGCGATTTACCTGCGCCCACCGGGGGCTCCACATCTAATTTTAGAACACCTTCAGCGCAAAAGCAGCGCCAGGTCGAATTGAACTTCTTGGTGGTTTTGCGCCAGATGGAACCCACCATCGAAGCAGAATGCAAACGTCGCCGTGGCGCGCGGTTGTGCGATTTCCAGATCATCATCGATGATCGTCCGGATCAGCCCGCCAATGCGTTCCAAACCGTTTTGGACGATGGCACGCCGATTTTGGGGTTCACCCAAGCACTGCTGTATGATGTGCGCAATCGTGAAGAACTGGCCTTCGTGATGGGCCATGAAGCGGCGCACCACATTTTGGATCATTTGGGCCGCCAAAAGAAACGCGCGGACCGCGAAGCGGCAGAATTTGAACGCCAGGCGGAATCCGTTGGCGCCACCCGCGCCGAGATTGAACAGGCCAAAGGTGTTGGCGCACAAGTGGGCGTTCTGCGGTTTTCAGCTGACTACGAAATCGAGGCGGATGTGCTGGGCGCGCGCCTGACAAAACGCGCGGGTTTTGACGCGTTGAAGGGATCTGCCTATTTTGAAAAGCTGCCAGATCCAGGAAACGGCGTGATCAGCACGCACCCCCCCAACGAACGCCGCAAACAAGCAGTGCGTGAAGAATTGGGCGTGCAGTAACGTGCTTGCCCGGGAATGGGGCCGCCTGAAGGGGCGTGTAATCTATTCTTGGGCGGGACTGCGCCTGGCTTGGCGTGAAGAACACAGTTTCAGATTTTGGGCATTCATGAATGTCCTTTCAGCAGGGGCAGCGATTTTGTTGCCCCTTTCGTCTTGGGCCCGTGCGTTGATTTTGTGTTTTGGGCTGCTGATCTTGGCGGCCGAAGCCTTCAACACCGCCATTGAACGGGTGGTGGACCACTTAAGCCCCGATCATCATCCGTTGGCCAAAGCGGCAAAGGACGCAGGCAGTGCTGGGGTGGCGCTGACCGCATGTGTTGCCGGTGCGGCGTGGGTTTTAGCTGTGCTGGATTTGCTTTGAAAAAGCTTGGTGTGGTGGTGACAGACCGCGGGTCCAAATTCGCGGTGTCAGGATGTTCTGCCACCAGTCGCGTAGAGGTGGATGCCGCCCTGAAAGATCTTAAGCGTGACAAGAAATATGCCAAGGCCACCCACAACATTTGGGCGGTGCTGTTGTCCAATGGTCCACTAAAGGCAGACGATGGCGAAAGCGGGGCTGGAATGGTGATTGTGCGCATGTTGGAACGCGCTGAACTGCGGGATCACTTGGTGGTGGTGACCCGCTGGTATGGCGGCAAACACCTGGGCGGGGACCGGTTCCGCCATGTCCAGGACGCGGTGCGCGATTATTTGGATCAGATGTAACCCACGACGTTCACGACGCCTGGGTGTCGTTGGTCCAACGAAGTAGTAACAATCTTAGGCAGACGCTGCCCCCAGCGCCACCACGATGGCTGCGAAAATGCTGGCAGAAGCGGTCAAAACAAAGCCGTGCCAAATGGCCGTGTGGAAGCGCATGTTTTCTGACAAATAGAAGATCGTGCCAACGGTATACAAAATGCCGCCCGCGCAGATAAGCGCCAGCGAAGGGCCAGGAATGGTTTTCGCCAAAGGCCACAGCAAGATCAAAGACGCCCAGCCCAAAGTAAGGGTCAGGCCCGTGTTTAAACCGTGCGGCCACTTTTCAAACGCCAATTTGCCGATGGCGGCCCCCAGCGCCACGGCCCACACCCCGGCCAGCACCAAATATCCAAACAGCGACCCCAAGATCACCACCAATGGCGTGTATGTGCCGGCAATCTTCAAGTAAATGGCGGCGTGATCGACGCGGCGCAGGGGCTCGCGAAATTCGTCCCATGGCCACAGATTGTAAATGCCTGATGCGGTAAAGCTGAAGATCATGATGGCGCAGTAGATACTGACCGCCGCGATGGTCAGCCCGCTTTGGTTCGTGGCCAGATGCACGATCAAGAATACAGTTGCAATTATGGCCAAGCCGATGGCCACAGCGTGCACAACACCATCGGCAATAAGTTCAGGGTGGGTGGGGCGTTTTGACATGCCCCAAAGTACCGCGCGTTCAGCGCTTTGCCACCGCGACGTTGGGGCAAGTCACGAAAGGGTTAACCCAAAACGCGCCGGCAGAACGCGCCCAAGCTGGCCGCGATCATGGCGGAAAAGACCGTGGTAAAGGCCGCGGCCATGCCGCCCGGAAGCGTCAAAATCGGCAACGCCACCACCATGGACGCCACCGCCGTCACCAAGAACAGCAAAGACGCCTCGGACCGTTGCAACAACATCATTACGGATGCAGCAAACCCCGCAAAGGCCGCCAACCCAAATGCTGCCGTGGCCCAAAGGGGGCGTGTCAGAACAACCGAACGAAACGGTTCGGGCATCGTGACCACAAATTCAGGATCTGTTTGCATCACGAAGTTGAACCCCGTGGCCATGTTCCACAACAGGCCCAAAATGGCCAAACCCCAAAAGATAAATTTTTGCATTTTCATGTTTTTGCCATCCCCGTGATTTTAAGCCTGATATCACAGATAAGGCTTTGGTCTAGGGGGTGTTGGCACCGGGGTGCAATCCCCCTAGACCGTTGTCTATGACTTTGATTTTCGATCTTC
This sequence comes from Planktomarina sp., assembly GCA_020629775.1. Classification (GTDB taxonomy): domain Bacteria; phylum Pseudomonadota; class Alphaproteobacteria; order Rhodobacterales; family Rhodobacteraceae; genus Planktomarina. Next base: position 4,826 of record JAHDCP010000015.1, on the reverse strand, counting down.
CCCCCGCCGTGACCATTCCCGTTCAAGGAAAATCCGCCACTTTCCCGATCCACCGGATTTTCTGCGTGGGCCGCAATTATGAGGCGCATGCGAAGGAAATGGGAAATGAGGTGGATCGCACAGCGCCTTGGTATTTCACCAAATCGCCCGCCAATGCGGTTTTGTCCGGGGCGCAGGTGCCGTTTCCCAAGGGCACACAGAATTATCACCACGAGATCGAACTGGTGATTGCCATCGGGGCCGTGGCATCGGACGTGTCTGCCGAAGATGCGGGGCAAGCCATATATGGATACGGCGTCGGGTTGGACATGACCCGCCGGGATTTGCAGTCGTTTGCTAAAGACGGGCGCAAGCCCTGGTGCACCGCGAAAGATGTGGAACATGGCGCTGTGTTCGGGGACATCACCCCAGCCGCGCAATTTGCGCCGAAGACCCAACGCATCCACGTCAGTGTGAACGGCGAAAGTCGCCAAGACGCCACGTTGGATGAAATGGTGTGGTCATGTGCTGAAATCGTGGCCCATCTGTCTGCGTTATACACACTGCGACCTGGCGATTTGATTCTTACAGGGACACCAGCCGGGGTAGGGCAGGTGCAGCCCGGTGACACAATCCTTGGTGGGATCGACGGATTGTTCCCGGTTGAGTTGAAATTGACCTAATCTGAACCTGGCTTCTTCCTGTTGATCCCGACATTTTGATGTCAAATTCGGTCATTTTAGCCCTGAAATGTCGTTTGCAACTGTGGTGATCCCTAAAAACCCGGTCTACGCTCTGCTACACTAAGATTCTGAAGATTTAGGGAGAACTTCATGAAACTCAAATTGACAACCGCTGCCATCGCGCTGACTGCATCCATGGGTGCAACTTCTGCAATGGCCGATTGTGGTGAAATTTCCATCACGGAAATGAACTGGGCATCGTCTGCTGTGGTAACATCTGTTGCCAAATTCCTGATGGAACAAGGCTACGGCTGCACAGTACAAAAAGTACCTTCATCCACAGTGACTGCGATCACATCCATCACTGAAACTGGTGAGCCTGACATTCTGACTGAAGTCTGGGCAAACTCCACACCTGCGTACCCAGGTCTGTTGGAAGAAGGCAAATTGGTTGAATTGGCAGACGTTCTGTCTGACGGCGGCGTAGAAGCATGGTTCATCCCTGCTTACCTGGCTGAATCCAACCCAGAGCTGACAACATGGGAAGGCATCATGGCCAACCCTGCTGCTGTTGGTGGCAAATTCCACGACTGTCCATCGGGCTGGGCGTGCGACATCATCAACAACAACAACCTGAAAGCTTTGGGTGCGGCGGACAAAGGTCTGGAGCGTTTCCAGCACGGTTCCGGTGAAACACTGCAAACATCCATCGCGGCTGCATACGCAGACAAAGCGCCTTGGTTCGGGTACTACTGGGCACCAACAGCTGTATTGGGCAAATACCCAATGGTTCCTGTGACAGTGGGTGAATACAACGCTGAAGCACACACATGTAACGGCACTGTTGACTGCGAAAACCCATCTTTCTCTGCATACCCTGCATCGAAAGTTGTGACTGCAGTTGCAGGTGGCTTCCCAGAGCGTGAACCAAAAGCTGCGGCTTTGATGGCCAACGTTTCCTTCACAAACGCCCAAATGGGTGAAGTTCTGGCTTGGCGCTTGGACAACAACGCGTCTTACGACGAAGCTGCTGTATACTTCCTGACGAACTACAAGGACGTATGGGCTGACTGGTTGGACGACGAAGCAAAAGCCAAATTGGCTGCAATCTTGAACTAATCCAGTTCTGATTAATGAAACCCCGCCCAGACCACTGGGCGGGGTTTTCGATAAAAACAAGACCGAACAAAGCAATGACAACGGGGATGGAGTGCAATGGCGTTCTATGATGGCCTTTTCAAATCGTTAGGATTGAGCGAGTGGTGCGGTGAATCCACTGGCGGCAATCTTTCAATGGCCGATCTTTTGGCGAAAACCAGCGGCGAAGGGCAAAAAGGCCCGTTTTTCCCGTTTCCATCGCTCGATAATTTGAACGAAAGCTGCGATGCCATCGCCCGGACACGGGATGTAACCAAAGGCATCGAAAACGGATTTTTGGCGGCGAAGCCCGCTTTGAAGACAGTGCTTGATCCCATTACACAGCCCTTGTCGTGGTTGTTGGACGGTGCGCTTTGGCTGTTCGAAGTGACACCATGGTTCATCATGGTGCCTTTGTTGATCGCACTGACATGGTGGGCGTCGCGGTCGCGGCCCGTCACGATTTTTGTGGCAATCGCCATATTGTTGCTGGCCTTCGTGGATCACTACGATGTGGCCATGCAAACGCTGTCCATCATCTTTGTCTGTACAGGCATATCCGTGCTGTTGGGGGTTCCCATCGGCATTGCGATGTCCAAATCAGACCGTCTGCAACGCAGTGTCGTGCCGATCCTTGATTTGCTGCAAACATTGCCGACCTTTGTGTATTTGATCCCGCTGATCTTCTTGTTCTCGGTGACGGAATCCAAACTGTACGGTATCGCCATCATTCTTTACGCCATCGTGCCTGTGATCCGCCTGACGGACCTGGGTATTCGCTTGGTGGACCAAGACGTGGTGGAAGCGGCCAACGCCTTTGGGATGACCAGCCGTCAAAAACTGCTGGGTGTTGAACTGCCCTTGGCCTTGCCCAACATTATGGCCGGTGTGAACCAAACCATCATGATGTCCTTGGCCATGGTTGTGATCGCATCGTTGGTGTCTGCACCTGGTCTGGGTGTGAACGTTCTGCGCGGCATTCGGAACTTGGAATTGGGTGTTGGTATCGTGGCGGGTATCGGGATCGTGCTGTTGGCTGTGATCTTGGATCGTACCTCCAAAGCGGCCCTGAACCGGGTCGACAAAGCCCAGAAACATTCGTGAGAGGGGACAGATAAATGACTGAACCAAAAGTCCGCATTCGCGATCTGTACAAGATCTTTGGTGCAAACCCGCAAGAAGCGTTGAAACATGTTCGTGCTGGCATGGGCAAAGAAGACCTGCTGGTGGAACACAAGCACGTGCTGGGTTTGCAAGACATCAACGTCGACATGCAAGAAGGTGAAATCACCGTGATCATGGGCCTGTCCGGGTCCGGCAAATCCACGGCGATCCGTCACTTGAACCGTTTGATCGAACCTACCGCCGGGGAAATCCTGGTGGACGGCGAAGACGTGATGGCCTTGGGCGAAACCGGCCTGCGCAATTTGCGCCGGGAACGGATGTCCATGGTGTTCCAGAAGTTCGCACTTCTGCCCCACCGCACCATCGTTCAAAACGCGGCCATGTCGCTCAAAATCCGCGGTCGTGATACAGCGACCCAAGAAGCGGAAGCCATGAAGTGGCTGGCACGTGTGGGCCTGGGCGGGTACGAAAACCACTTCCCAGCCCAATTGTCCGGCGGGATGCAGCAGCGCGTGGGAATTGCCCGCGCGTTGACCGCCAACACCGACATCATGCTGATGGACGAAGCGTTTTCCGCCCTTGATCCTTTGATCCGGACCGACATGCAGGACCTGTTGTTGGAGCTGCAAAAAGAGTTGAACAAGACCATCATCTTCATCACCCACGATTTGGACGAAGCCCTGAAGCTGGCCGATCACCTGGTGATTTTGAAAGACGGTGCCGTTGTCCAGCAAGGCGAACCGCAGGGTATCTTGTTGAACCCATGTGACCCATACATCGAAGACTTCGTGTCGGACATCAACCGCGCCCGGGTTCTGCGCGTGCGGTCCGTGATGACACCGCTGGACGAAGGCGGCATGCTCAGCAAAACCAAATACAGCGGTGATGTTGCGCTGGGTGACAACTTGGAAAGCCTGATTGCGATGTCTGGCGGGGACACCAGCAACGTGTACCGCGTGATGGACAACGGAAAACCCGTTGGCCAAATCGACATGCGCGATCTGGTGAAGGCCCTGGTGCCCCGGGTGTCCAGCACAGCTGCTTAAGGAAAGCTCTTTTGAGTACGCGAAGGCCCCGGCTTAGTCGGGGCCTTTTTTGTTGCCAAGGTCATCTGGTGATCAGGTATTTCCTTGTGAAATTCGAAGGAATCCAAGTCTGCTTTGAGCCCAGACCCCCTCAAAGCTGCGGTTGCGCGAATGTCAGCTTTGCGTTTTTAGCCAATCAATAACGTCAGAAGCGTTTCTGTCAGGGGGGAACACCGGATAGAATGCTTTAATGATTTTGCCGTTATCTACGACAAGCGCCATTCGCTTCAAAAGCGTCATTTCTTCAACTTCGAAAGTTGGAAGTTTATGCGCATCGGCGAATTTTAGCTCCTCGTCGGACAATAGCGGAAATGGTAAATGCATACGCATCGCAGCTTCAGACTGATACTCCGTGGTTTGGGTAGATAATCCGAAAAGGTGCGCAACGCCCAAAGCCTTGAGGTCGGCGTGATGATCCCGGAAAGCGCAGGATTGTGGCGTACAGCCACGCGCGCCGGGAATACCGTCCCAGCCATCCGGTAAGGGTACGTCAGGTCTTCCTGTCATCGGATAGATATAAAGGATGACCGTTCCCTCAAGACTGGCTAAATCGACCAGTGACCCATCAGTCGCTTCCAACATGATAGGTTCTAATTTCAACCCAGTCAGGTGCGCCGCAGCACCGTCGTCCTGAGGTTTAGGAAGCTTTGACCAATCAACGTCGTTTAAGTTCATCAAATTTCTACCAACCGAGACCATAGTTTGCTGCCCTCGCAGCTACCTCAAAGCGGACGTTCCAACAAGAGGAAACGGTGTCCGCTGTGTCCGATTAGCCGCCACCCAACCCAAACGGGCATTTGAATTTGAATGCTCAATT
>JAHDCP010000115.1 GCA_020629775.1 Planktomarina sp. | reverse complement strand
CCATCGGGGCGGGGCCAGGGGCCAGTGAAATCCATCGCAGCGCCAATGGGCTGATCAAATTCGTTTTTACGGGTTGTCATTTCAGGCCCCTTTCGGTTTGGCGGTTCCATACGTCGCCACACCCCCAACCATAGGGCCAGATTGGATCGATATGCCAGCCACCCTGACCGGAATTGCCCTGAAAGTAGCCGCAATCACGTGCTTCACGTTTATGATGGCGGGGATCAAGGCCACGGCAGACGTTGTGCCCGTGGGCCAACAAGTGTTCTTTCGGGCGTTCTTTGCTTTGGTGGTAATTATGATCTGGCTGTCGTGGGACGGGCGGTTCCCCAAAGGGTTGAAAACCAACCGCTTAACCGGGCATTTGGCCCGCGGCTTGGTGGGGGGAACCGCCATGGTGTTGCGGTTTGCAGCGTTGGGGATGTTGGCCTTTCCGGACGTAACCGCATTGGGGTTCACCACGCCCCTTATCCTGACACTGCTGGCCGCGGTGATGTTGGGGGAATCAGTTCGGGCGTTTCGGTTAACAACAGTGGCCGTGGGGTTTGTGGGTGTGTTGATCGTGCTTTGGCCGACGCTGGATTTAGGCGCGGGCACCACGCGGGGCAATATCGGCGTTGCCCTGATTTTGGCATCATCGGCGTTGGCGGCCTTGGCCCAGATTTACGTGCGCCGGTTGATCGACACAGAAACCACCGCGCAGATTGTGTTTTACTTGTCCTTGCTGATTACGGTGCTTTCGTTGTTCAGCATTCCGTTTGGCTGGGTTGTGGCGCCGTTGTGGGCGACGGGCATTTTGGTGACGGCGGGCGTTGTTGGGGGGATTGGTCAGATATTTCTGACATCGTGTTATCGGTACGCCCCTGCATCCGTGGTGGCCCCGTTCGATTACACCGCCATGTTGTTGGCGATTGTAATCGGGATCGTATGGTTCGACGAAATCCCCACCGCTTGGACCTTGACCGGGGCCGCGCTGATCATCGCATCGGGCGCGGTGATTGTGTGGCGGGAACGGCAGTTGGCCCGCCGTGCCTAGGGGTCAGCGTAACGTTTCGGCCTTTGCGCTGGCGGCTTTGGCTTTGCCTAAATCTTGGAGGACAAAGCCATCAGTGCGGCGGTATTCCCGGGCCACCATGCGGCATCCCCAATACGTATTTTCGTCGCATGCCGATCGGAAAGTTTTGTATTGGCATTCTGCGCTGGCAGGGACAGCGGGCTTTTCAGCAAGCCAATCCCCATTCTTGACAGTCGCCGCCGCGTTGACGCATCCTGTGGCTAGCCCGATTTTGCAGCTGAACATAAACAGCGGATACGTGTAGTTTGAGTCTTGCTGAACATCGGACCTTTCGATCACGCTAGGCGGCGTGGGCCCCGTGGGCAAGTGAAACGTGCGGATTTTCGCCGCACGTTTCGATATGGTTAGGACGGCATCCGCACCGCTTGTTCGTACGCTTCCGCAATCTCTCGCGTCAGGTCGCCCACTTCGAATTTCCAATCCCCGATTTCGCCCACGGGGGTCACTTCGGCGGCGGATCCTGTCAGCCAGCATTGTTCGAACCCGTCCAATTCATCGGGGGTGATGTGGCGTTCGTGGACTTTGATTTGGCGGTCCTTCAACAGGCCGATCACCGTTTGGCGGGTCAGGCCGTTCAAAATCGCGTCTGGCAGCGGGGTGTGCACTTCGCCGTCTTTCACAAAGAAGATATTTGCCCCGGTCGCTTCGGCCACATAGCCGCGGTAATCCAAGAACATGGCGTCGGAACAACCCTTTGCTTCGGCGGCGTGTTTGGACATGGTGCAGATCATGTACAGACCGGCGGCTTTGGCAGCCACAGGAATGGTTTCTGGGCTGGGGCGTTTCCATTTGGCCACGTCCAACTTCGCGCCCTTCATTTTAGCATCGCCATAGTAGTTGCCCCATTCCCAAGCAGTCACACCCATACGAACCGGGTTGCGGCTGGCAGCGACACCCATGTCTTCGCCTGCACCGCGGAATGCGATAACGCGCACATATGCATCGGTAAAACCGTTGGCATCCAGCACGGCACGTTTGGCTGCACAGATTTCTTCTGCGGAATAGGGGATGGGCATGTCCAGCAATTCGCCTGACTTGATCAAGCGTTCGGAATGCTGGCGGGATTTGAAAATGTTGCCGTTATAGCAGCGTTCGCCTTCGAACACGGAACTGGCATAGTGCAGGGCGTGTGACAGGATGTGCACCTTGGCGTCGCGCCATTCCACCATTTCACCGTCCATCCAGATTACACCGTCGCGGTCATCATAAGAACCAGCCATTTTGTCTCCTCCTTCAGGTTGGCTTTCCAAATATTTCGCATTTAAGTCCGTAACGGACATAATATTGCGTCAAAAGTGAGTTTGGCTAACAATTGATTCTTGGAATGTCAACAATGCTGACGTATTCTTTGGTTATGCAAAGATGGGTCTGTTATGGATAAACCAGCCGCTTCTGCCCCGCCATTCTTGGCGGACGATCAACTGCAACAGGGGATCGAAGCGATGTTCTTTGCCTATCGTGGCTTCACAGCAGACCCAGACAAGATTTTGGCGCAAAAGGAATACGGGCGCGCCCATCACCGTGCCTTGCATTTCATTCATCGCAGTCCCGGCACCACTGTGAACAATTTGCTAATGACCCTGGGGGTCACCAAGCAAAGCCTGAACCGGGTGCTGCGGACGTTGATTGAAGACGGGCTTGTTCACAACGCCGTGGGCACACGTGATCGCCGGGAGCGATTGCTAACCTTGACCGAAGCGGGCGTTGCCTTGGATAAGGCGCTTTCGGATGCCCAGCGTGCCCGAATGCGCGCGGCGTATGCTGCGGCGGGTTCGGATGCCGTGGACGGGTTCCGTAAAGTATTGGAAGCGATGATGGACCCTGACATGCGTAAACAGTACAAGCGGTTAAGCGAGGGAGGGACCCCATGACGCCAGATGTCCACCTGTTGATCGTTGATGACGATGAACGCATCCGTATGTTGTTGCAAAAGTACCTGATCCGGAATGGGTTTCTGGTCAGTGGCGCGCGCGATGCGGCCCATGCCAGGCGAATCTTGTCGGGGTTAGATTTTGATTTGATTATCTTGGACGTGATGATGCCCGGGGAAGATGGGTTGAGTTTGACCAAAGATCTGCGGGCCGAACGGGATGTGCCGATCTTGCTGTTGACCGCCAAAGGCGACACAGAGGATCGCATTTCTGGACTGGAAGCCGGGGCCGATGATTATTTGGCCAAGCCGTTTGAACCCAAAGAATTGCTGCTGCGAATCAATGCGATTTTACGACGCGCGCCTGTGGCCCCTGACACCAGCGCAGTGCCCAAGGTGCTGCACCTGGGGCCAGTGCGGTATGATGTGGACCGGGGTGAATTATGGCATGGCCAGGACCTGGTGCGTTTGACCGCCACCGAAAGCCATTTGATGCGCATCTTCGCCACCAAACCGTCAGAGCCATTTAGCCGGACACAATTGGTGGAAGAACTGGGCCGTGATGGGGGCCAATCCCAAGAGCGGGCTGTTGACGTGCAAATCACCCGGTTGCGCCGCAAGATCGAAGCGGACCCCAAGCAACCACGGTATTTGCAAACCGTGCGCGGCGCAGGATACATGCTGGCCCCGGAATAAATGTGCGACCTGACGGTCGCGCAGGATGTTTGCAGCCCCCTCCGGTTACTGCGGTTTTCCTGCGGCGCGAGTATTTTTAGACAAAAGAAGTTCGGATCGATCTGGTTGTAAGCACGGTCCGGTTCCGGTTTAAGCGGTGCCATGTCTTGCGTTATCGTCACACACCCTGCTTGTCTTGAACACGTCACGCCACCTGGCCACCCTGAACAGGTGGCGCGCTTGGAATATATCCTGGACGCGCTGGCGCCTTTGGGTTTGCAAACGGTCAAGGCGCCCATGGTGGCCGATGACGATTTGCTGAAAATTCACCCACAAAGCCACGTTGATTTGATCAAGGAAAGTGCCCCTGATGCGGGCTGGGTGTCTTTGGATGGGGATACGCACATGTCGCCCGGCACGTTGGAGGCTGCTTTGCGCTGTGCGGGCGGTGCTGTGCGGGGTGTAGATATGGTGATGACGGGTGAAGCCAGCAGCGCCTTTGTGGCGATGCGCCCCCCGGGCCACCACTGTGAACGCAGCACGCCGATGGGGTTTTGTTTCTTTGGCAATATCGCTTTGGCGGCGAAACATGCGTTGGACCATCATGGTTTGAACCGCGTGGCCATCGTGGATTTTGATGTCCATCATGGCAACGGCACCCAGGATTTAGTGGAAGGCGATGCGCGGATTTTCTTTGCCAGTACCCATCAGATGCCGCTTTACCCTGGCACGGGTCATGCCCATGAAACCGGTGGTTTTAACAATGTGATGAACTGCCCTTTGCCTGATGGCGCAGGTTCGGTGGCGTTTCGGAACATGATGGAACGCGAGGTTTTTCCAGCGGTGGACCGTTGGAAACCGCAACTTCTGCTCATTTCTGCAGGATTTGATGCACATGCGGCTGATCCATTGGCGGGTATGGATTTGGTGGAAGAAGACTTTGCGTGGGTGACGGACAAGTTGTATGATTTGGCGGATACGCATGCCCAAGGGCGCGTGGTATCCTGCCTTGAAGGGGGCTATGATTTGGATGCTTTGGCGGCCAGTGCAAAAGCCCATGTCGAAGTGTTGATGGCGCGTGCGCCGAAAAAGGAATTGCCCAATGGCTGATACGTCAATCGAAGAGATGAGCTTTGAAGCCGCCATGGCCGAATTGGAACAAGTTGTTACCAAGTTGGAACGTGGCGAAGTTGCCTTGGAAGAATCCATTAGCTTGTACGAACGTGGGGCCGCTTTGAAGGCCCATTGCGAAGCGAAGTTGAAAGCGGCTGAAGAAAAAGTTGCGGCCATTACGTTGAGCGCGGATGGGCAACCCACTGGCACGGCGGCTTTGCCAGACTGATGTTTCAAGATCGGTTGAAAGAAGCGGCTGGGGCAACCCAAGCTGTTTTGGCTGCGCGTATGGCAGGGTACGCGGATGTGCCCGTGGTCCATGGCATGCGATATGCTGTTGCGGGTGGCAAAGGTTTGCGTGGGTTCTTGGTGATGGAATCGGCCGCGCTTTACGATGTGGTCGGCGAAGGCCCCGCCATGGCGGGCGCTGCGATCGAAGCGTTGCATGCGTACTCGTTGGTACATGATGACCTGCCTTGTATGGATGATGATGATCTGCGGTCAGCCGACAGTTCATAAGGGACGATGCCACTGCCGTTTTGGTGGGGGATGCATTGCAAACGCTGGCGTTCGATTTGTTGGCGGATCCAGCTTGCGCCAGTGACCCTGCCGTGCGCGTTGCGCTGGTGGCCAGTTTGGCGCGGGCATCTGGGGCCCAGGGCATGGTGTTGGGCCAAGCGCAGGATATTGCCGCGGAAACGGCTCGGCGTTTGCTGAACTTGGAAGAAATCTCAGAACTACAGCGCAATAAAACGGGCGCGTTGATTGAATGGTCCGCGCAAGCGGGGGCTGTTTTGGCGGGCGAAGACCCAAGTGCCCTGCGACGGTATGCCCAAGCCTTGGGCCTGGCATTTCAAATTGCAGATGACATCTTGGATGTAGAGGGCGACGCAGCCACTGTTGGGAAAGCCACGGGCAAAGACGCCGATGCTGGGAAAGCCACATTTGTGTCTTTGCTGGGGTTGGAAACGGCCAAAGCGCGCGCCCAAGACTTAGTGGTTCAAGCGTGCGATGCGCTGGCTCCATTTGGCAACAAGGCAGATGTCTTGAAGGACGCGGCGCATTTTGTCGTGACCCGCAAAAAGTAAGGAGGCCGCGTGATGGCCGATCGACCCAAAACACCTTTGTTAGACACAGTAAACGTGCCGGCTGATATGAAAGGCATGTCAGATCGCCAGTTGCGCCAATTGGCGGATGAGGTGCGGGCCGAAGTGATTTCCGCCGTGTCAGAAACAGGGGGCCACTTGGGTGCCGGTTTGGGGGTTGTGGAATTGACCACGGCGTTACATGCGGTGTTTGATACCCCCAAAGATCGGCTAATATGGGACGTATCGCACCAGTCTTACCCCCATAAGGTTTTGACCGGACGCCGCGACCGGATGCGCACATTGCGCCAGAAAGATGGGTTGTCTGGATTCACCAAACGCAGCGAAAGCCCGTTTGATCCGTTCGGCGCAGCCCATTCCAGCACGTCCATATCCGCGGCGCTGGGCTTTGCAGTTGCACGGGATCTGGGAGGCGCGCCGGAACACGGGATTGGGGACACAATCGCAGTGATCGGTGATGGGTCCATGTCTGCGGGCATGGCGTTTGAGGCGATGAACAACGCGGGCCATTTGAAAAAGCGCATGATCGTTATTCTGAACGACAATGAAATGTCCATCGCGCCACCCGTGGGGGCGTTGTCTTCTTACCTGTCCCAACTTTATGCGGGTGCGCCGTTTCAGGAACTCAAAGCTGCTGCCAAAGGGGCGGTCAGCTTGTTGCCCGAACCGCTGCGGGAAGGGGCCAAGCGTGCCAAGGATATGGTCAAGCATATGACTGTAGGCGGCACCATGTTTGAACAACTGGGATTCAGTTATCTGGGCCCGCTGGATGGCCATGATATGGACCAGCTGTTGCCTGTGTTGCGCACGGTGAAAGACCGGTTGCAGGGGCCGATTTTGATTCACGTGATCACCAAAAAGGGCAAAGGTTATGCCCCAGCTGAAAGCGCACGGGACAAGGGGCACGGGGTGTCCAAATTCGATGTGATCACAGGCGAACAAAAGAAAGCGGCGTCTAATGCGCCAAGTTACACGTCGGTGTTTGCCAAGGCGTTGTTGGACCATGCCGCCAAGGACGACAAAGTGTGCGCCG
>JAHDCP010000114.1 GCA_020629775.1 Planktomarina sp. | reverse complement strand
GTCGTATGTGACTTCGCGGTCCATCATGCCTCGTCGTAGATGACTTCAAGGGAAGGTTTGGGTTCGGAATTCTTGCCGCGCATGTCCATGTCGGTGGCGGGTTCCAGGACCACCCCTGCCCCGGTGTCAGACCCGTCAAACAATTCCAACAGTTCGTCCTGGCTCAGCGCTGTGGGGCGCATGGGCGGGGCGTCCGCCACGTTTTCCCCCAAGGCCGCAAACAGCCCACCCCATTGGCTTTCAGCCGTGCCAACGATTTGATAATTCGCAGACTTCTTGCGCAGATCATCATCTTGCGGGATGGACGCCAAAACAGGAATATCCACGGCTTTGGCAAAGGCTTGTGCTTCGCCGGACCCATCGTCCTTGTTGATCACAAGACCGGCCACACCGACGTTACCGCCCAGTTTGCGGAAGTATTCCACCGCCGAACACACGTTGTTGGCCACATACAAAGATTGCAAATCGTTGGACCCCACCAGGATCACTTTTTGCGCCATGTCACGGGCGATGGGCAAACCAAAGCCGCCGCACACCACGTCGCCCAAGAAATCCAGCAAGACATAGTCAAAGTCCCAATCGTGGAACCCCAATTTTTCCAACAACTCGAACCCGTGGATGATGCCGCGCCCGCCGCAGCCGCGGCCCACTTCGGGACCACCAAGTTCCATGGCGAACACGCCGCCGCGTTTGAAACACACGTCGCCGATGGCCACCTCTTCGCCCGCCAATTTCTTCTTGGTGGAGGTTTCAATGATGGTGGGGCATGCCTTGCCCCCGAACAGCAAAGATGTGGTGTCGGACTTGGGATCGCACCCAATCAACAACACGCGTTTGCCCTGTTCGGCCATCATGTGGGACAGGTTCGCCAGTGTGAAAGATTTGCCGATCCCGCCTTTGCCGTAAATCGCGATGATCTGGGTTTTGCTGGTGGGTTCAGATTGGGGAACTTCCAGGGTGGGTTCCGCAGCTTCTGCACGCAGGGCGGCGTCATACCCTTTTAGATTTGGGACGTCATCAAGGCTCATGCTTGGGCACTCCAATCGAGAATCATTTTCAAGCAGGCGTCATCATTGAACGCTGTGCTGTAGGCATTCGGCGCATCATGGGCGCTGTGGCGGTGCGTGATCAGGCCAGCCAAAGACAGGGCACCAGAATCCACCAGCTGGCGGGTGGCCACCAAATCATCAGGGTTCCATTCCGCCGCGATCCGAAGCCGGGCTTCTTTCATGAAGGCAGGCGGAAACGCGAAATTGATGGGCTGGGGGTAAAATCCGGCCAGCACCACTTCCCCGCCCTTTTGCAGGCGGGCGATCAAATTGTTTAGCAAAGACGCATCACCAGACGCATCATATATACTGCGGTAATCCCGGCGCGGGTCATCATCGGGGTTTAAGACATCATAGGTGCCGTCACTGTCCATCCGGTTTGGCGCCACGTCCCACACGGTTGGGGCGGGGCCACCAGCTGCCACAGTTAAGCGCGCCAACAAACGCCCCAAGACACCGTGCCCCACAATCAGTTCTGGCAAGGATGCGTGAATGCCTGCCACTGCATGGCGCGCTGTTGCGGCCAAGGCCAGCAATGCGCCTTCGGCCCCCATGCCCGCATCAATGCGCGACACGCGATCGGCCGACGTCACCAACCGGCTTGCCGCACCCCCAAACAAAGAACGCGCACCGTTGATACAGTTTGAACCAGGAACAAAAACGGTGTCACCGGGTTTGAACCCAGTGCCGGGGGATGCTTCCACCACCTCGCCCGCAGCTTCATAGCCGGGCACCAGCGGGTACCCCATGCCAGGGAACGGCGGCATTTCACCGGTCCACAACAGTTTTTCGGTTCCCGTGGAAATTCCAGAATGGTGGATATCCACCACCAGGTCACCGGCAGTGGGATCACAGATCGGCAAAGCATCAAGCTGAAGGTCTTTTGGACCGGTCAAAATGACAGCGTTTGCATCCACAGCGAATCCCCTCCCAAGGCAAAATTACTGATTACTGTGGTGTCACTGTAAAATTACACGTACATATGTCAACCTAATTAGACAGTTTAGATGTCTTTCGTGGCTGACAGGACGCTGGTGATGAAAGGACGCATCGTTTTGTGGTGCTGTACATTCGCAAACCCTGCGGCCTTTAACAGTTCTGTAATTTCCGCAGGGGATCGGGTTTTGCCCGTTCCCATCGCCAAGGTGTAAGTTGCAAAATACACATCCGTGGCGCGTGATCCGGTTAACATGGGTTCTGAAATCAACAACGTACCAGACGCAGGCAAAGCCTGATGCGCCTTGCGCAACAGCGCCAGAACCGTTTCATCGTTGTGGTCATACAAAACGCGAATAAGGGAAATTGCGTCGGCCCCTTCGGGCAGAGGATCATCCCGGAACGATCCGCCTTGGGGTGTGATGGCACGGGGCACCTGCGCATCCGCCACCACGGCTGGCAAGTCAAACAACGTGCAGCGCAGCTTTTTGTGTTTTGCCACGACACGTTTCAAAAACGCCCCTTGCCCGCCGCCAATATCCATCAGGTGTTTGATGCCTTTGAAATCAAATGCGGCCAAGGTTTCTTCCGCCACCATGGATTGGCTTTCAGACATCAGATTGGAATACCGTTCAGCCGTTTGCGGGTCTGTCGCCGCCCCTGCCCCAAAAACATAGGGCCAGAAGGCCGCCAGTTCGGTATCTTGCGGATTTTTGAAAAACGCCGCCGGATCGGAAAGATCGCGATACAATACAGCGTGGTGTGAAATCATGTCAGCCAAACCGGGCACGTTTGGCAAAACCGCGCCCTTGCGCGTCAGGGCGTAAATGCCACCACGCCGTTGGCGCAATAAATCCAGGGCGACCCCGGCCCGCAATAAAACCTGTAACCGATCCCGATCTGCACCCAGCACAACAGAAAGCTGGTCCAATGTCATTGGGCGTTCGCTTAACTTTTCGATCACACCCAGGTCCAAAAGTGCAGTCATGGCTTGGGTGTTCACAAACCCGGCCACCAGATCAAACAAGGCTTCGCCATCCTTGCGCGCAACGCGCCGTGTCAACGGATTGCGCGCCGCCCAAGATTGAAACCCGGGTCGGGATAAAAGACCCAAAGCCCGGTCCCGCAAGCTTGGGCGTGGCAGTCGCGTTAGGGGAACGTCACTCACCGGGGACCGCAGATTTTTTGACGTCGCTTGGTGTCAGCTTCTGTGCGGTACAGCGCACCATTTCCGCCAAAGCCGCTTCGCCTTCACACGCAGGGATGGATGCAATGGCACCCGCCAAAATGTCCTTCAGCCGTGATATGGCCCCATCTACCCCGTAACTGGCCACGGCGTTCGGGCGGTTCAACGCTGCGTCTTGGCCAACAGGTTTGCCCAATGTCGCTTCATCATAAAGGGCATCGCGCAAATCGTCGGCCACTTGGAACGCTTGGCCGATCAAAGCCCCCAAGTCGTGCCAAGGTTCGGGATCTTGGCCTGCCGCCATCGCACCCATTTCCGTGGCGGCAATGAACAGCGCCCCCGTCTTGGCCATGTGATACGCGTGCAAATCAATGGTGCTTTCGCTTTCCCAGCCTTGCCCTGCGCAAATGCCAAAGGGGCTGCCGGTAAAGCGCCCCAGCTTCTTCATCAGGTGCACCGCCAGGGCCGGGTCTTTGATATCCGCCAGAATTTCAAACGCCCCAACAATCAAGGTGTCCCCGGCCAAAACCGCCACGGGTTCTGAAAACGCCGCGTGCACCGTGGGCTTGCCCCGGCGCGTATCCGCATTGTCAAAGGCTGGCAGATCGTCATGCACCAGACTTGCGCAGTGGATCATTTCCAACGCAGCCGCAGCCGCATCCGCCGCCTGGGGATTGGGATCGCCGCAAGCTTGGGCAACACTCAACAGAATCGTGGGGCGAATACGCGCGCCACCGGGCATCACGGAATATCGCAGGGATTTGGCAAACCCTTGCGGGGCAGGTTTGCGTTCCATCTGGGACAGCGCAAGGTCCAACCGTCTTTCCACGCGATTTTGAAGTGTCACTGCCGGTACCCCTGCATTGTGTCAGACTATATTTACATACATGTGTAAATCACAGTGGACAATGCGGGCGTCCGAGTCAACAATTCCCCATGATGAAACGAAACGCTGCCATAATCGGGGCGGGCATTGGCGGCCTGTCTGCCGCGGCCCATCTGATGGCTTTGGGCTGCAAGGTCACGATCTTTGACGCCCTGCCCCATCCCGGTGGAAAAATGCGCAGCGTCGCCACCCCGGCCGGGCCGGCAGATGCAGGCCCCACCGTGTTGACCATGGTCAATGTCATCGCTGAATTGTTTGAACTGGTGGGCACGCGTTTGGAAGATCATGTGCAAATTCACCAGCAACCCATGGTGGCCCGCCACTTCTGGCAGGATGGCAGTCAGATGGATCTTTATTCTGATCCGGCGGCCAGCAAAGAGTCCATCCACGCTTTTGCTGGGCCGGCAGAAGCGCAAGCTTTTGTTGAATTCCGCGCCAGGGCAGAACGGTTGTTCAACGGGTTCAATGCCCCGGTGATGACCGCGCCCGAACCATCGGTGCTTCATTCTGCAAAAGCCGTGGTGCGCAACCCGCGGCTTGCACTGGACATGGCGGCCCACCAATCCCTGGCCAAATTGTTGGACGGCACGTTCCGGGACCCGCGCTTGCGGCAGTTGTTTGGCCGGTATGCCACCTATGTTGGGGGCAGCCCTTACCAATCCCCTGCGCTGTTGTCTTTGATATGGGCCGCCGAAGAAGCCGGGGTTTGGCAAGTCCAAGGGGGCATGCACAGCTTGGCCAAAGCCCTGGCCTCCGCGCTCCAATCTGCAGGAGCAACGATCTGCTTGAACAAGAATGTCAGCCGAATCTTGACCGGTGACGGCGCCGTGCGGGCCATCGAATTGGAAAGTGGCACCAAAGTTGATGTTGATTTGGTGGTGTTCAACGGCGATCCCAAAGCACTGGTTGACGGGCACCTGGGGCCGGGTCCCCAAGGGGCAATTGCCGCCGAACCGCTTCAATCACGCAGTTTGTCCGCAAATGTTCTGGCCTTCGCAGGCAAATGGTCCGGTCCCGAAATTTTGCACCACAATGTGTTCTTCGCAGATGATCCCCGCCAAGAATTTGACCCCATTTCCAAAGGCCAAGCCCCAAAGGCCGCAACGCTTTATCTGTGCGCCCAAGACCGGGGCGAAGGCATGGCCGCCCCACAAAGTGCCGAACGTTTTGAAGTTATTGAAAATGCGGCCCCCACCGGGCCCACACATCAGGCCGAGGAGGCCACGCAATGTCTGACACGTATAACCCAGGGTTTTCAGAAATTTGGCGTTACTTTCGACCCAGTGCCAACCCTGCACGATCTGACCACCCCAACTCAGTTCGCGACGCTGTTTCCCGCCAGCCACGGCAGCCTGTACGGGCAGAGCCCACACGGATTGACCGCCGCCATGGCGCGCCCGACAGCACGCACGAAGATCAAAGGTTTGTACCTGGCGGGGGGCGGGACCCATCCGGGCGCGGGGGTGCCGATGGCAGCGCTCTCCGGGCGGCACGCGGGCGCGGCGATCGGGGCGGACCACGGTTTGACCTTGCCGTCCCAGAAAATGGCTATGCTTGGTGGTACATAGACGGGGTCAGCGATTGCGGCACTTATGCCGTCTCGATCATCGCGTTTATCGGGTCTGTTTTTTCACCGTGGTATCGTTGGTCTGGGCGCAGATCACCTGAAAACAACGTTTGTATCAACGTGGCCACCTATGGGCCCAAAGGCCGCTTCACCATGACGGATCGGGGACAATCTGCCCTGCGCCAAACCGAACGCACCTTTACTGTTGGTCCCAGCAGCTTGCGGTGGACAGGCAGTGCCCTGGTGATCGACGTGGATGAATGGGGCGCCCTGCCCACTTTGGGTCCAGTGAAGGGCCAAATCATTCTGCGCCCCGAGGCACTGACCGATGTGGAATTGCCACTGTCGCCCGATGGCGCGCACATATGGCGGCCTTTCGCCCCCACAGCCCGGATCGAGGTGGACCTGAACCGTGGTTTGCGGTGGACCGGGCATGGGTATTTTGATGCCAATTTCGGCACGCGCGCCTTGGAACAAGACTTCAGCTATTGGAACTGGGCGCGGTTCCCGGTGTCCAACGGATCTGTGGCGTTTTATGACGCCGACCGCTTGGACGGCACAACGTTAGAAGAAGCGTTCCATATCGCCCGGGACGGCACCGTCACGCCCATGGACCCACCCACACGTTTGCCCTTTGCCCGTTCCAAGTGGTTGGTGCGCCGTGAAACGCGCGGGGACGCGGGGTTTCAGCCCAAGCAGGTTAAACCAATGCTGGACGCACCATTTTACACCCGCGCAGTGGTGCAAACCAAGATCAATGGCGAAGTGGTGGAAGGCGTGCACGAAACAGTGGATTTGGCGCGCTTCCGCCAGCCGTGGTTGAAACCGATGATTGCGGTGCGTGTCCCGCGCCGCCGTCGCTGGCGGTTTGCGGATTAGTTCATCCGCAAGACAGCCAGGTTCAGCGCCCCTGCAACGGTAACCCACGCCAAGTAAGGCACGAACAACAATCCCGCGATCAAATCATGACGGAAGAACGCCACCATGGTGGCTGCCACAGCGACCCACATCAGGCTGACAATGATCATGCCCTTGGCGGGGTCTTGCAGCCCAAAGAAAACGGGGGTCCACAAAGTGTTCAATGCTATCTGTAATGCCCAAAGCGCCAAGGCAAATCCCACACCCTGCAGAACACCAACGCGCGCGGCTGCGATGGACATGGAAACATAAAGCGTGGTCCAAACCACGGGGAAGGCCCAATTCGGCGGAACCCAAGTTGGTTTGTTGATACTTTCGTACCATGCGCCGGGTTGGAACAATGTGCCCGTGGCACCGGCTGCCATTGCGGCCGCCAGGAATGTAACAAACAAAAGCCAAAACATAATCAGTGGGATCCTTCGAACCGTCCGCGCCTGTCTTGCTGTTCTAACTGGGCCAGGATGGAAAGCAAAGCGCCAGACCGCCCCTGCCCCCACCCGTGGGCGTTTGTGCTGTCTGCGGCAGCATCCACCAGGAACTGTGTTTCCGGAAGGGCCACCCGGTGCAGCACTGATGACTGGGGCAGCGCTGAATTCAGCGCTGTGGCCACCATGGATTTGGCCAACCACCCGATCTTTTGCATTTTGGATGTTACGGCACGGCGGGACACGCTGTCATACCCATGGGCCGCGATGTTCTG
>JAHDCP010000113.1 GCA_020629775.1 Planktomarina sp. | reverse complement strand
AATATATGGCTAAGGTGCTGATATCAATTCTAGATAGGCACAATATGGTGTACCATGGCACACCTGTTCAGTGCCCACCGCCCGCACCAAGCACCTTTATACACCCAAAAACATAAGCCACAGTGTTGTGGAAAACGTTGCCAGAACCGTTCCAATCAGAACGGTACTTGCTGCAACCCGTTTGGCCACGCCGTACATATTCGCAAAGATATAAGCGTTGATCCCGGGCGGCATGGCGGCGGTAATCAGGGCGGATTGCATTTCCGGCCCGGTCAGTTCGGCAGGTGTTAAACTGACCAAATAGGGGCGCAACAAAAGCGTCACGGCACAGATGAAAATGATCACCCGCATATCCCCTTCAGGTTTGTACCGCACCAAAACGCCGCCCAACCCGAACAAGGCCACCGGCAATGCTGCGCGCGCCATCAGGTCAAGACCGTTGTTCAAAACGGTTGGGATTTGAAGACCAGAAAGATTCACGACAAAGCCCAAAGCCAAGCCAATAACCAACGCATTGCGGAACATCGCACGCATTACCTGCAGCGCGATTTGCGCAGCGGGTTTGCCCGAAGCCAGCACGATTTCCATGGTTGTAATCCCAACAAGATAGGCAAATGGCGCGTGAATGGCGATAATTGCAAAGTTTGGTCCCAACGCATCAACACCAAAGGCGCGTTCTGTGATAGGCAGTCCCAACAAAACGGAATTGGCAAACAAACAGCAAAACCCGATGGCAACGCTGTCTGTCATGGGCCGTTTAAAAACTGTCCGTGCCACCAAAACGCCAAACCCAAAGCAAACAAGCGCGGGCAGGTAGTAGCTGACCATTAAAGGCGCATTGACGGTGGTTCCCAAATCCATCCCGGCAACCGCCTGAAACAACAGGCATGGGATCGCAAAGCCCTGGGCGAACTTCATAATTGAATCAACGCCATCGTCGTTGAACCAACCGCGGGCCACACAAACATAGCCGAACCCGATTACAAGAAAAACGGGCGCGATAATGTTGAAAAGGGCGGTCATTTAAACGGTCAGTGCCAAACCGTCATGTGCTGGAACAACACCTTCGGGCAATTCAGCGGCCAACGTGGCGTAATCAAGATCAACATGCATATTGGTGATCACGGCGCGTTTTGGGCCGGCGGCGGCGATCCATTCAAGCGTTTTTTCAAGATGGGAATGGCTGGGATGCGGCGAATATCGCAATGCATCCACAATCCAAAGATCCAGATTTTGAAAGCCAGGCCAGGCCTTGTCAGGAATGGATGAAACGTCCGGCAAATAGGCCACATCCCCAATGCGAAAGCCCAAAGCATCAATCTTGCCGTGGGCCACTTGCAATGGGGTAAAATCAATCGCGCCCCCGGGGCCGTCAATCTTGAACGGGCCGCTGATGGGGTTGAGTTCCAAAATCGGCGGGTAATCAGACCCTTCGGGTTGCACAAAGGCGTACCCAAAGCGCTGTTCCAAATCTGCCTGCGTGGCGCTGTCCGCCCAGACCGGAAGCCGGGCGCGCATGTTCATGACCACCATGCGCAAATCATCCAACCCATGCACGTGATCAGCATGGGAATGAGTGTACACAACACCGTCCAAACGTGACACGTCCGCCTGCAGCAACTGCGCGCGCATGTCGGGGGATGTGTCTATCAACACTTGGGTCGTACCATCTGGGCCGTCTTGTTCCACCAAAAGGGAACAGCGCTGCCGCCTGTTGCGTGGATTGTCGGGGTCACAGGCCCCCCAATGCCCGCCAATGCGTGGCACCCCGCCAGATGACCCACATCCCAGTATCGTAAATCGGCGGGTCACGCAGCTTTCCAAAACAGAGTTTCGAAATTGGTTTCTGTCTGTCGGGCAAAGCTGTGAAGGTCCATTCCAAACACATCTGCCCCCACTTGGGCCGTAAATGCAGTGTAGGCTGGTTCGTTGCGCTTTCCCCGGAACGGGGGCGGGGCCAGATAGGGGCTGTCGGTTTCCAACAAGATCCGGTCCACTGGGGCGGCGGCAAAGATATCGCGGACAGATTGGCTTTTGGGGAACGTGGCTATGCCTGACATTGAAAGATAAAAACCAAGGTCCAGCGCGGTTTTCGCCAGATATGCCCCAGAAGAAAAACAATGCATCACGCAAGAATACGGTGCGTTCTTGTATTCGCTTGTCAGGATGTCAGCCATGTCTTCATCTGCATCGCGCGAATGGATGATCAAAGGCAGCTTTGTGCGTTGGGCTGCCTCAATATGGATACGCAGGCAATCTTTTTGCTGTTGGGCGCTTTCGGATGTGTAATGGTAATCCAGCCCTGTTTCCCCAATTCCCACCATTTTGGGATGCTGGGTCAAGGCCACCAGGGTGTCCACGTCAGTTACACCGTCTTGTGCCACGTTCATGGGATGAACCCCCGCTGCATAAAACACACTGTCGTACTGTTCTGCGATGGCCCGGACGTTCGGTTCTTCGTGCAGATGCGTGCAGATGGTCACCATTCGATGAACCCCTGCCGCTTGGGCGGCGGCGACAACTTGGGTGCGGTCGTCATCGAAATTGTGAAAATCTAGATGGCAATGGCTGTCTGTAATGGCGGGCGGCTGCGTCACGGCGGGGCGATCCTATCGTAGAATTTTGATGGCGGTGGCTTCCATCTTGAACAGCGTATCCAAGATCAAGGTAGAGGGGTCAAGGTTCACCGCGCGCCCTTGGCGGGCCTGTTGCAAAGTCTGCAGATGCAGATCTGCCCATGCTTGTGCAGCTTGTTGGGTTGGGCACAAACGGGCAAAGACATCGTTTTCATTGGCTGCGGCTTGTTCGGACACACCGCCCCGGCTGAAAACAGAGCGCGCCAGGCGCGTCAAAAACAATTCCAAAAGATCGATGATCTGATCTGCGGTATCGGGTTTGGCCTTATCAGCCAGCGACAAGGCCTTGCCCCGATCCAAGTTTGGCAAGCCCGCCATCACGGACACGATGTCACCGTACATCTGCGTGCCATTGGATATGGCCAAATTCAGCGTTGCGCCCACGGATCCAGCGCCCAAAATTGTGGCAGCCGTATCAATGCGCGTCTCAGGACTGGCCAGGGCCAAAGCTTGGGCGACGTGATCTTGCCCAAGGGGGGCAAAGGTCAATGTGCGGCACCTGGATTTAATTGTCGGCAACAGGCGGCTTGGCTGATGTGTCACCAGCAAAAACGCCGCCAGGGCGGGGGGTTCTTCCAATGATTTCAAAAGTGCGTTTGCAGCCGCGACATTCAAATCATCGGCGGCATCCACAATCACAACCCTGCGCCCATTCCCGCCAGCGGATAAGGCAAAGAAATCGCGCATCGCGCGGACGTCTTCCACGGTGATGACCGATTTCAGTTTTCCTGTTTTGGGGTCATTGGGGCGTTTCAAAACATAAAGCCCAGGGGCGGATCCTGCACGGATCAAGGCTGCAGTGGGATGGTTTTGAAAGTCTTCTGATTTATCAGCGTCCGCGAACATGGACATTTCATTGGGGTTCGGGCGTGTCAGTAAGAATGCAGCCAGTTGGTATGCGAATGTCGCTTTGCCCACCCCTTTGGGGCCTGACAAAATCCACCCCTGGTGAAAACGGTCCGCTTCAAAGGCGGCCATCGCGTCCTCCCAAGGGGCGTTGTGGCCAAAAAGCTGTTGTGTGTGGCGGGGGTGGGGGGCGCCTTCGATTTGATCAGCGGACGGAAGGTCCATCAAGAAATCCGCGCATCAATGGCCGCGAAGGCTGCTTTGCAAACTTGGTCTTGGGTGCCCGTTGCATCGATAACGACGCAACGATCTGGAAATTCGGTGGCAAGGTTCAAAAAACCCGCGCGCAGTTTCGTCTGAAAGCCCAAACCAAAATCTTCAAACCGGTCTTCACCGGATTTCCGCGCAAGTCCCCGTGCCAAGGCTTGGTCTGGGGCCATGTCAAAGATCAAAGTAAGGTCAGGCTCACGGTCAATCATTTGGCTGTGCAACACATCCACATGTGCGCGCAGATCGCCGCGGGTGGCCCCCTGGTACACGCGGGTGCTGTCTGCAAAACGATCAGTCAAAACAACTTTGCCAGCCTCTAACGCGGGCAAAATGGTCTTTTCCAAGTGATCGCGCCGTGCCGCTGTGAACAACAATATCTCTGTTTCCGCGCTCCAGCGGTCTGGGTTGCCGGTTAGTAAAAGCTGCCGAATTTCTTCGGCCCCAGGGGCCCCGCCGGGTTCACGGGTCAGTGCCACTTCTTTACCTTGCGCTGAGAGCAAAGCTGCGCAGCGACGGGCTTGGGTGGACTTCCCGGACCCATCAATGCCTTCAAAAGAAATGAACATGACGTTTATCCCCAACCCGTCAGGTCAAATGCCGCCCGCCAAACCGCCGTTCAGCTTGGCCAAAATCACTTGGGCCGCGGTGCGAATGCGCGGCACAAAACCGCCGCGACCCACATCTTCCATGGCCACCAACGGCAGTTTGGAGTCCGGCAAACCGGGGGCTTTGATAACAAGCTGCCCCAAAACATCGCCCTTGGCGATGGGCGCTTCGACGGGGCCTTTGTATTCCAAAGTTGTTTCGACTTGGTCCGCTGCCGAAACAGGAACCAATATTTGGGGAACACCTTGGGTGGTCAAACCCACGGTGCGTTTGTCGCCCATCCACACTTGGGCCTGGGCCAATTGCGTGCCTTCTTCGCCCACCACTTTGGCGCTGAACTGACGGAACGCCCATGCCACAATGCGTTCAGCTTCTTCGGCACGGGCGGCCGCAGATGGCAAACCAGTAATGGCGAAAATAACCCGGCGATCGCCTTTTTTCGCGGATCCCACCAAGCCATAGCCGGCTTCTTTTGTGTGGCCTGTTTTCAAACCATCTGCACCGATCCCCAACGCCAGAAGCGGGTTGCGGTTGCGGGTATTGCTAGGGGCGCGGTTGTCAAAAGGGAATTCACGTTCTGAAAACATTGGATAGAAGCTGGGGAATTCGCGGATCATCCGATCTGAAAGGGTCACAAGATCGCGCATCGACATGCGCTGACGCGGATTTGGCCAGCCATTGGAATTGGCAAAAGATGAATTCTCCATGCCAATTTCTAAAGCCCGCTGCCCCATCATGATGGCAAATCCAGCTTCTGTTCCGTCAAAGGACATCGCTTCTGCCAACACCGCACTGGCATCATTGCCAGATAAAACGATCACGCCACGAACAAGATCTTCCACGGTAACACGATCAGTGATGTCCAAAAACATTGTTGATCCACCGTAGTTCATGGCATGTTGCGATACCCGAAGCTTTTCATTCCATTGCAAGCGGCCGTCGCGGATTGCCTCAAACGCCATGAACAACGTCATCAACTTTGACATGGATGCAGGGGGAACTGCGTCGTTGCCATTTTTATCAAGCATCACGGTGCCGGTGGACTGATCCAAGACATATGCGGCTTTGGCCTGGGTTTCATAGGCGTGGCTTGGCAGCGCACAAACCATCAACAAAACAACACTCAGGTGTTTCAAAACAGAAATTTTCACAACGTATTCCCCCATTGGGGCCCATCAGTTGGACACGAAATACGCGTCACTAAACCCTTGGGCTTTAACCTTGTTCAGCAATGATTGCTTCTGAGATTCTGATGTAGCAGGCCCCGCCACGACGCGCCAGAATGGTTTGCCGTTGATTTCCATTTTCGTAACTTTTGTTGAAATACCCTGCTTATTCAGGCCAGCGGCGGTGGCACGTGCATTGGCTTCCACGCTGAAGATACCGATCTGGACATAGGGTTTTGCCGGCAAATCCGACACAACAGGTTGTTCAATCACCGGTGCAGGGGCGTTGGTTTCCAAACCTTTGGGGGCAGGGACCGGCGTTGTGGGATCGGCAGTTGTTACCATGGGGCCCGTTGTTTGCGTGGTCTGGCTTTCCGCAGCCGTTGTCACAGTGGACGCTTCTTCAGGCCGCAACGCCGTTACGCCCACCGGCAAAATCGCCCCAGCTGGAATACCCAAAGCGCGCGCGGCTTCTGACGACAAGGCAAAGGGCGTGTTCTCAGTTGCAGGTTGGCCAGGAAACAGCGTTCCCACCACAAACTGCCCGTTGGCCGGGTTTCGAATAATCGCGCGTTCTGGTTGAACTGCGTTTGGATGGGAAATCCAAACCCCGCCCAAAGTGGGCCGGCCATCCCACCGACCATTGGCCGTTTCGCGGAACACTTCTGGGGCTTCCACGTCCCGCGCAACGATTGTCACAGCCTCACCTTCGGTGTTTTGTGCAGGCGCGCGTCCGGGAAAATTAAATGTTGTCGGATCACAGGCGGCCAATCCAGCCACCAACAGCAATGCCCCACCAATACGATGATGTACTCGTTCCATTTTCAATATCCTGCTCTTGCCACATTGGGCATATGGGTTTTTCCCTTGGCGTATGGATATCAGATTGGCATCTGTCTGACTAGATGTTGCGCTATGGTGTTATTGTCTTTGCAGAATCAACTTTTCGGCCCTATGCGGGACCCGTCGGAGGAGTGGCAGAGTGGTTGAATGCACCGGTCTTGAAAACCGACGTAGGTGAAAGTCTACCGTGGGTTCGAATCCCACCTCCTCCGCCACATACCCATTGTATATTCGAACTGCTTGGCGTAATGCGAATTAATCGCTCATTATCAATGACTTAAGGCGTGTCTCATCTAATGCAGACGTGCGTGTTGCGACCAATCCTTAATATCCACACAAAAGTCTCAGCAGCCCAAGATGCGAAGGTGAGGTCCTTTAATGCTACGTTTCAATGAAACGCGACAATCGAGCTGCGAAGAAATTCCTCATAAAAACAATGCGCAAGCACGGGTCACCGCACGTTATCACAACCGATAAGTTGCCGTCATACCGCGCTGCTTTTCGCGAACTTGGCGTTGCCAATCGACAACTTTGCGGCGGTCGAACCAACAACCGATGCGAAAATTCACACTTGCCATTTCGACGACGAGAGCAAGCCATGCAGCGTTTTCGAAGCCACAGAAACCTTCAAATATTTACCAGCATTCACAGCCAAATTTACAATCACTTCAACCACCAACGGCATCTCGAAAACAGGCAAACATTCAAGGCAAAACGTGAAACCGCGCTCTCTGCGTGGTTCCAAATTTGTGCGTGATTTTGGTGTTTAGAGACGAGATAGCATTTGTCCGACAGAACCCTCACAACCTAATACACTCTATAAGGTCCTATGTGTCCTGATGTCGCCGCCGTCACGACGCCGCGACGATATCTAACATATATATATTTTGTTGTTCCATTGTCGTCATAGGGAAATGAATCGACAACCGGAGGTCTGCTGAGTGGTGAATGCGATTCAAACTCCGGACCTAAAACGACGATAACTTCCTCGCGCG
>JAHDCP010000112.1 GCA_020629775.1 Planktomarina sp. | reverse complement strand
TGGATTTGAACAGCCGCGCGGGTTTGAAGCGGTGCTTGCCAAAGATTTGTTCGTCCGCGTGGAAGGTCACCTTGGTGCCACGCCAATTGCTGGCGGTGCCAACATCCGTCACGGGCCCCAAGGGGATGCCGCGCGAAAAGCGTTGTTCCACCACTTTGCGGTCGCGCGCCACTTGCACCACCATGGAATCCGACAACGCGTTCACCACGGATGCCCCAACCCCGTGCAACCCGCCTGAGGTTTGATACGCTTTGCCACTGAATTTCCCGCCCGCGTGCAGGGTGCACAAGATCACTTCCAATGCGGATTTGTCCGGGAACTTGGGGTGCGGATCCGTTGGGATGCCGCGCCCGTTGTCTTTGATGGTAACCGAATAATCATCGTGTAATTCCACTTCGATCCGGTTGGCGTATCCCGCCACCGCTTCGTCCATGGAGTTGTCCAACACTTCCGCCACCAAGTGGTGCAGCGCCCGTTCATCGGTGCCGCCGATGTACATGCCGGGGCGTTTGCGCACCGGTTCCAACCCTTCCAGCACTTCGATGCTGTCCGCGTTATAGGTGGGGTCATTGCCGGGGGTTAACAGGTCATTGGCCATGGGGCTGCTCACTTTTTATCATTGCGGGCAGAATGGCAGATTTGGGGGCGCTTGGGAAGATTACCCGCTACATTTGCCTGTGGATCAAAGTGATTTTGCAGGGGCGGGGCAATGGATGAGGTGAATTTAGGGTGGTTTGTTTTTAGAGGTTTTGGCAGGCGTTGGTTTTGCCGTTTAGAAATGCAAATCGTTATGTGGCGCGTTTGCTGTGAAAGTCCGCAACGAACCGTTATTGAGATGCCTTGGCGGCAACAATATTGGACTTTCTGACTACATTTTTTGTCCTAGGGTTTGGTGTCGCGTCACTTTTTGGTGGAATGACTGAAAATGGCTTTCATCTTAGTGGGATGCCTGCACTGCTCTTGTTTGGCTTAATATTTGCGTATTTTTGGGCCTGGGAAAAAGTATTTCGGCGGGGCGCTTTGGAAGCGAATTCTGAAGGTCAGGTAAAGCTACGCAACGATCATATCCGCAAGTTTGTAACGGTGGCTTCGTTCGCATTGCAGACCTTCAAAAACCGTGGTGCCAGGACGGCAACGCGCCCAGTGCACCCGCTGCACCAAGGGCGCTTACCGATTTATCCTTCAGGCCAACAGCGGTGTCAGTTCCGTGTGCACGGGCTTCACCGTTTCAAAATGCGCCATCATTTGATCGACGATGCCGGTGGACGTGCCATCCACCCACAGGGCCAATGATTTGCGCCGCAGGTGGTCAGCTTGGGCGTGGTCTTTATCAAAACCGGGGGGCACGCGTTTCAATTCTGGCTTGGACAGTTGCGCCCCAGTGGCGGTCAACAGTTCGGGGATTTTGGTCATGGTCACCGCGTCCCGCCAGGTGCCCACTTGGCGGGATGAAAATTCCATCCAACCCCAACCGATGCGGATATAATCAGGCGATACCCCGAAGAACCAACCGGGGCCGTGGTCAGCACCGTTGATGGTCCACGCCATGTGCAGGTGGGTTTGATAAGGGGTTTTGACTTTGGAAAACCGCACGTCGCGATTGGGGCGGAACAGTTTGCTTTTGAAGGGTTCATCATACAGCGCGCCCAGCCGTGTGCTGATGTCGGCCATCAATGACTTGGCCGGGGCTTTCAATGCAGCGTCATATTCATCTTTGTGGTCTTGCCACCAAGCTTTGGTGTTGTTGGCAGACAGCCGGGTGTAAAAATCCTGGGCTGCGGGGATAATGGTGTCGAACTCAGTCATGGATTTTCCTTGCTGGACCCAAGCGTGGGGCTGGGGTAACGCAAGGACATGTCTAACACCACCGCAATCAAAGCCGAAGGGCGCACGCTTTTGGCCCTTGGTCTGCCCCTGATCGGAAGTCAGGTGGCGGGGTTTGCTGTGCATTCCACAGATGCGTTGATGTTGGGATGGTATTCCGTGGAAGCGCTGGCCCAATCGGCGCTGGGCGGGCAGTTGTATTTCCTGGCCTTCATTTTGGGGTCCGGTTTTGCCTGGGCGATTTTGCCCATGGTGGCCAAAGCGGCCGAAGACGGTGATTTTATAACGGTGCGCCGGTCCACACGGATGGGGCTTTGGGCGTCCACTATGATTGGGTTGGCCCTGGTGGTGCCCATGTGGTGGTCTGAATCCTTGCTGTTGTTGCTGGGGCAAAACCCCGACAACGCGGCAGGCGCGCAGGTGTATCTGCGCATCGCCGGCTGGGGGCTTATCCCGTTTTTATGGAGCCAGGTCCTGCGCAGTTATCTGTCAGCCATGGAACGCACGGGCATTGTGTTTTGGGTGTCCCTGGCGGTGCTGGTGCTGAACGCAGCGGTCAATTATTTGCTGATTTTCGGGAACTTCGGCTTTCCGGAGTTGGGCATTCGTGGGGCAGCCATTGCCAGCCTTGGGGTGGCCGTGGGATCCTTCATCGGGTTTGCGGTTTACGTGCAGATCAAGTTCCCGGACCACGATATGTTCAGCCGCTTTTGGCGGGCGGATTGGGATGCGTTGCGCAATCTGTTTGCTTTGGCCCTGCCCATTTCGGGCACGGGTCTGGCGGAAAGCGGGCTTTTTGCGGCGGCAACGTTCCTTCTGGGCATTTTGGGCACGGCGCAAGTGGCGGCGGGCAATATCGTTATTCAACCGGCGGCCTTGGCGTTCATGTTCCACTTGGGGTTAAGCCAGGCCAGCACCGTGCGCGCAGGCCAAGCCCTGTCGCACCGCGACGCAAGCGAGTTGCGCCGCATTGCCGTAGCAGGGTTCGCCGTGTCCATGGCGTTTGGTCTTTTGGTGGTGGCGGCATTTGTGCTGTTCCGCACGGAAATTGTGTCCGCGTTTTTGAATTTCGATGATCCCAAAGCCGCTGATGTTTTGGCCATCGGTGTTGGCTTGATGATCATCGCGGCGGCGTTCCAATTGGTGGATGCGGCCCAGGTTTTGGCGCTGGGTGTGTTGCGCGGATTGCAAGACACGCGTGTGCCCATGATCATGGCCGTTGTCAGTTACTGGATCATTGGCATGCCCATCGCCATCGGGCTGGGGCTGTATTCCCCCTTGGGCCCTTATGGCGTGTGGATTGGGCTGGTGGCGGGTTTAACCGCCGCCGCTGTTTTGTTGTGGTGGCGGTATGTGCGGATGGAAGGCAGCGTCGAACAACGTTGATGCGCCAGATTTCGGATCGAAATCTGGACCGTTTTCCGTTTCGGAAAACGCCGGTCTGAGGCGCTATTCCGCCGCTTGCTGTCGTGCCAACAAACGGTCCGCTTTCTTGCGCACTAAGACCGACCGCAGGTCATGCATGGTCAAAAGCAAACGGTCGGTGAACACTTCCAAATCATCATCACTGGCCTTGGAGTTTGCCCAATGGGCCACGCGGTTCAGGTGATCAATGGATCGTTCGATATCGTCCAAATCGCGCACACGCAGTTGGGCGGCGCGGTCTTCCATCCAGGCATCAATGGCCGCTTTTTCTTCCTTGGTCAGGGTGTGCTGACCGTGGGCTTTGACGTTGCCGTTGTTCAGGTTCACCACGGCGATCTGGTCCAAATCCATGCGTTTTTGGCGTTCGCCCACGTTGACACGAAAGACAAACGCGCCGTTGTCACGGGTACGGAAGTAAAATTCTGGCAGGTCGATGCTCATCTGGCGACCCTCTCTTTCAACTGCTTGAACGCGATATTACACCAAAGAAGCGCAAAAGTCTTGAATTCTTGTGCATGCGTCCTTCAAGGCGGCGTCCGATGTGGCGTAACTGACCCGGAAGTTGGGGCTTAACCCAAATGCGGCGCCGAACACGGCTGCCACACCTTTGGTGGCCAACAATTCGGTCACGAAGATCTCGTCATTGTTGATTTGCACCCCGCCAGGCGTGGTTTTGCCAATGATTTCCGCGATGGACGGGTAAACGTAAAACGCCCCATCGGGCACGCGGCAATTGATACCGTCTGCCGCGTTCAACATGTCCACCACCATGTCGCGGCGGCGTTGGAAGATCACGTTATTGTCTGCCAAGAAATCCTGCGGCCCGTTCAGCGCGGCCAATGCCGCCCATTGGCTGATGGAACTGGGGTTGGATGTGGACTGCGATTGAACTTTGCGCATGGCCTTGATCAAATGTTCAGGCCCCGCCGCATACCCAATGCGCCAGCCCGTCATGGCATATGCCTTTGACACGCCGTTCATGGTTAAACAGCGATCATACAATTTTGGTTCCACTTGGGCCGGGGTGCAGAATTTGAAATCGCCGTACGCCAGGTGTTCATACATATCGTCGGTCAAAATCCACACGTGGGGGTGGCGCAACAACACGTCGGTCAGTTCTTTCAATTCATCCCAAGAATAGCCGGCCCCCGTGGGGTTGGACGGCGAATTGAAGATCAGCCATTTGGTTTTATCTGTGATGGCGGCTTCCAACTGATCTGCTGTCAGCTTGAAGCCCGTTTGGATGGAGGCCTCAGCAAACACTGGCGTGCCGCCTGCCAACAAAACCATGTCTGGATAACTGACCCAATACGGGGCTGGGATCACCACTTCATCGCCTGGATTCAATGTGGCCATCAGCGCGTTGTACAGCACCTGCTTGCCGCCTGTGCCCACGCTGACTTGGGACGGAATGTAATCCAACCCGTTTTCGCGTTCGAACTTGGTGGCGATGGCGGCTTTCAATTCTGGAATGCCATCGGGGGCGGTGTATTTGGTTTTGCCATCGGCGATGGCTTGCACCGCTGCGTCTTTAATGTGCTGGGGCGTGTCAAAATCGGGTTCCCCAGCCGACAGGCTGATCACATCTTCGCCCTTTGCTTTCATTTCCGCCGCTTTGGTGGAAATCGCGATGGTCGGGGATGGTTTTACACGGTCAAGTGTCGTGGACAGGAAAGACATGGCGGCCCCTTTGGTTGTCATTCAAGCGCATGACCTGCATATGCGGGGGGGGCGCATGATGAAAGGGGTTTTGCCATGACAGATTCCGAAAATGCCGGAGATTACGATTGGTTTGGGCCAGAGGCCGCCACCTTTGGGGACCGCATTGCCGGTGCGCGCGAAGTTGCGGGCATGACCCAACCAGAACTGGCGCGCCGCTTGGGTGTGCGAATTTCCACGCTGCGCGGCTGGGAAGAAGACCGATCTGAACCCCGGGCCAACCGACTGTCCATGTTGTCTGGCTTGTTGAATGTTTCCTTGCCATGGCTGCTCAGCGGCGAAGGCCAAGGACCTGAAGAACCCGCCAGTGAAACCCCCATTCCCACAGATGTGTCGCAAATCTTGTTGGAAATGCGATCTGTAAAAACAGATATGGCGCGTGCTGCCGATCAGTTGACCCGCCTTGAAAAGCGCCTGCGCTTGGCCATCGCAAAAGGATGACCATGGCTGAAACAGACGAAGCCCGGCGCAAGCGCCTTTATATGCGCTCCATCCGGCGCGGCATAAAAGAGATGGACATTATTTTGGGCAATTTCGCCCGCGACAGCCTGGCTGGCATGTCCGACGCTGACCTGGAAACTTATGACCGCATGCTGTCTGAAAATGACCACGATCTTTATGCTTGGGTATGCGGCAATGCTGATCCACTGCCGGAATTCGCAGCAATGATCGTGGAAATTCAATCAAATTTGCCGGACTTGCGCGGGTCTTAGCAAAATATTTGCTTCTTTGATGCAAGGTCCCCCTGAACGAAAGAGGGATCGGGCAGAAGATGAGCATTCATAGCACATTCGACACCACAACAACAAACACCGTCGTAGACGATTATTTGGAAAGCTTGGCCTTGGTGGAACGGCTTCACCGGTTGTTGCTGGACGTGATCAAGGATGAATTTGAACGGGTGGGGGTGTTGGAAATCAACGCCGTACAGGCCCTGTTGCTGTTCAACATTGGCGACAATGAAGTCACCGCGGGGGAATTAAAAAGCCGCGGGTATTACCAAGGGTCCAACGTCAGTTATAACCTCAAGAAATTGGTGGAAATGGATTACATGCACCATCAACGGTGCGAAATTGACCGCCGATCGGTGCGTGTGAAGCTGACAGAAAAGGGCCGGGCCGTACGCGGTGTCGTGAACAAGTTGTTCGCCCAACACGCCGAAGGGCTTTCCGCCAAGGATGTGGTGGATCAAGACCGCCTTGCCACCCTGAACACCTGTTTGCGCGGTGTGGAACGGTTCTGGACCGATCAAATCCGGTATATCTATTGATACACAGCCAGGGGATTGTCTGAAGACAGCAGGCTTAAGTTCGGAATGGACAATTCCCGCAATAACTTGCGCCGCAAAGCGCGGGCGTAATCGTCATATCCCAGGGCCACTTCGGTAAATGCGTTTGGCCCTCGGATAACTTCAGCTTGGAAATATGTGGTCAGTTCGCCCACTTCTATTTCTTCGTGCGATAAGCGGTCTTGCGTGCTGATGCCGATCACCAAGGCATTCACTTCCATGTTGCCCAAGCGTTCATCTACATCGCGGGGGCGGGGGCCTGCGTTGTTTTTGCCATCCCCTGAAATGTCCAACGTGTGTTTCCAGCAGTTTGGGCGTTCTGCCATCAGCGCCGCGCCGTACGTCAAAGCCGCCCCCAACCCTGTGGTGGGTGGGGCAATTCCACGCGGATGCTGCCGAAGAACCTGGGCAATACCAGCCACATCCGCGACTGTGGTGACAGGACGCCAGGGCTGGATCAAACGTTGGTAATTTGGGCCTGACCATTCAAAAATCGCCAAATGCACGGGCACATTGGGCAGTGTGCCCAAGGCCATCAAAACATCCGGGTCAGACAGGGCCGACGCCACGCCTTGCATTTGCAACGAATATTCGTCCGCGTCCACGGACCCCGATACATCCAGCCCCAAGGCCAGCGCTTGGCGGCACGCCGCTTGCGCGACATTGGCCCAAAGGGCAAGAACGATCAGCGCTGTGCGGATCACCAGTGCCCAGTGCTTTCCATGCTGACCCAGGGTTCGGCCGGTTCCAAAGCATCCCCCATCTGCAACAATTCGATCGATATATTGTCAGGGGATCGGACAAACGCCATCCGGCCATCGCGCGGGGCGCGGTTGATCACCACACCATTGTCCATCAGGTGCTGGCACATGGCGTAAATGTCTTCGACCTCGTACGCCAAATGGCCAAAGTGGCGGCTGTCAGAGGGCAATCCGTCATCGCCATCCCAGTTATAGGTCAGTTCCACCGGGCATTCGGGTTGGCATGGGGGCGACATGAACACCAGCGTGAACCGCCCGCCTTCGCTGTCCATCCGCCGGGTTTCTTCCATCCCCAGAAGTTTGAAAAACGCGATGGAGGCGTCCAAATCTTTGACGCGCACCATGGTGTGCAAATATCTTAGTTTCAT
>JAHDCP010000014.1:35711-39536 GCA_020629775.1 Planktomarina sp. | reverse complement strand
AGGTACAACGGATTTCGAATCCGTCCCGTTCGACCACTCCGGCACCTCTCCGCGCTTGGGTGATGGCGCCTGTTACCCAAGGGGCAGAATACACGCAAGGGTGATTTGTGCTTGGGTTTTGGCGATGGTGCATTACATTCTAGTCAGACAAGAAAAAGGGTTGGGCATGAAAATTTTGCGGAACGTGGGCTTGGGTCTTTTGGTTTGGGCCACAACGGCTGTTGCGGCGGTTGCCGCGGATCGTGAA
Source organism: Planktomarina sp. (assembly GCA_020629775.1). Lineage (GTDB taxonomy): Bacteria > Pseudomonadota > Alphaproteobacteria > Rhodobacterales > Rhodobacteraceae > Planktomarina. The sequence goes on along the minus strand of JAHDCP010000014.1, from coordinate 39,289 downwards.
AAGTTGGGAGCTTTCATGGAAGTGACCGGTTTTGACGTTGCCATGGAAAGCCTGCGGGTCACGGCCCACAATGCCCCTGCCATGGTGGGCCTGGATGCTGCTGATTTCGGCTTAAGTTGGAGCCGCGTCGCCGATGAAGTGTTTGAAGCGGACCAGCTGAAATCCGACGCGCTGGATATTTTAGAAAAGACTCTGGCTGATGATGTTTTGGACCATGCCGTTTCGTTTTATGCCAGCGATCTGGGCAAACGTTTGGTGACTGCGGAAAACGAAAGCCATCTGGCCGACGATGCCAAAAAGGCAGAGCAGGGCGAAAAATTGGCTCAAGAGTTGATGGCCCGCGGATCTCCCCAACCGCAGTATTTTTTGGATATGTCAGATTCAATCGGGTCCATCGACACGGGCATCGGCCAATTCCGCGAAGTGCAAGTGCGCTTTATTCTGGCAGCCATGGCAGCGGGGTTGATTGAGGCAGACCTGTCCGAAGAAGATTTGCGTTTGGTGTTGGGGCAAAACGATGAAGAAATCCGCGCAGAGGTGTTGCAGACCATGATTAAGTCCAGCGCGTATACCTACCGCGAATTCACCGATCTTGAGGTTCGCGAATACAGTGAAGCCCTGGCAACACCTGAGATGAAAACCCTTTATGAATTAATGAATGCGGTCCAGTACACAATTATGGCTGACAGATATGAAATCCTGGCGGCGCGCATGGTGGAATTACATCCCAGTCAGGAACTTTGATTGCTTGACACCGGGCGGCCCCAGTGGGATATGCCGCCCATGGTCCCCAGCGCTGCTGTGGGCCTTTTTGTGATTTGCCCGGTAGTCGGGCACGCAGCCCCCGGTGACGATACGTCAAAAATGCCAAAGGCAACCAAAGGGCGCGGGTAAGGAAAAGGAAACGCACATGTTTGCGGTTATGAAAACCGGCGGCAAACAATATCGGGTGAAATCCGGTGATGTTTTGCGCGTCGAAAAGCTGGCAGCAGAAGCTGGCGAAACAATTCAATTCAACGAAGTCCTCATGGTTGGCGCCACTGTTGGCACGCCTATGGTTGACGGCGCTGGCGTACAAGCCGAAGTTATCGACCAGATCAAAGGCGACAAGGTTATTCACTTTGTGAAACGCCGTCGTAAGCACTCGTCCAAGCGGACCAAGGGCCACCGCCAGCAGCTGACGCTGTTGCGGGTGACTGACATCTTGGAAAAAGGTGCTGACAAATCCGGTGTGAAGGCCGCAATCGGCGCGGGTTCCGTTGCTGGTGCTGCCATTTTGGCTGCCGCTGCTGCCAAGCCCGCCAAGAAAGCTGCTGCTCCTAAGAAAGAAGCCGCACCGAAGAAAGCCGCTGCTCCAAAAGCTGAACCAGCAGTAACATCTGATGACGTGGCCGGTGTTGAACCCGCAAACTTGTTGAAAGCTGCTCGTGACGGTGGTCCAGATGATTTGAAAAAGATCTCTGGTGTGGGTCCAAAACTGGAAGGCACGCTGCACGAGATCGGCGTTTTCCACTTTGACCAAATCGCCGCTTGGGGCCCAGCAGAGATTGCATTCATGGACGATCGTCTGTCGTTCAAAGGCCGCATCGAACGCGACAACTGGATCGAGCAAGCCGCCGCGTTTGCCGCTGAAAAGGAGTAAGAACCCATGGCACATAAAAAAGCAGGTGGTTCATCCCGTAACGGTCGCGACTCAGCTGGTCGCCGCTTGGGTGTAAAATTGTACGGTGGCCAACACGCCATCCCTGGCAACATCATCGTGCGTCAGCGCGGTACAAAGTGGTGGCCAGGTGAAGGTGTTGGTATGGGCAAAGATCACACAATCTTTGCGACCGACGAAGGTCATGTAACATTCCACAAAGGCCTGAAGGGCCGCACGTTTATTTCGGTTCTGCCGGCAGCAGAGGCTGCAGAATAAGCCGTTACTGACGACATATCAAAATTCGTCAAAGGGATCGGCACTTCGCCGGTCCCTTTTTCGTTTTGGAGCAAACACAATGACTCAATCTTCATGGACCCCAGAAACAGTTGAAATGCGCCCCTTCGTGGAAGCGGACGCAAAAGCTTTGGTGGCGGGCCTGAATGATCTGTCTGTCAGCCGTTGGCTGGCCGCAGTGCCCCATCCATATACAATGGCTGATGCACAAGAGTTTTTGGCGCGTCCCAATCAAATGAGCCAGGCTATCACAGTGAACGGCGCGCTCGTTGGTGGGGTATCTGTCGTGCCAGAATTTGGATTGTGGTTTGTTCCTGGTGTTTGGGGGCAGGGGTTGGCAAGTCATGTGGCCCGCGTTTGTGTAGGGCGCGCTTTTGCTGAAAACCCAGCGGCAACTTTGAAAGCCGGCTATTTCTTGGGCAATGATGCAGCGGCGCGTGTTCTTCAAAAAACTGGCTTTCGCGAAGTGTCTTGCGGACAAGAACGGTGCCGTGCTTTGGATGAACAACTGCGCCACGTGAACTTGGAAGCCACGCTTACGGATTGGAAAAGTGTACAATGATTGCTGCGCTACTGCCCGTTGTTTTGTTTGCGTCCAGTGTGATTGGGACGCCAGGTCCAGCTAATATCGCGATTATGGGGGCCAGTGCCCGTTTTGGCCTGCGCCGCGCCATGCCCTTTGTGCTGGGGGTGATTTGTGGCAAGCAAGCGATCATTTGGCCCATGGGGTTTGGTCTTTTGCAAATGGCCGATGCCGCGCCAATGTTGTTTTTAACGCTGAAGATACTGTCCGCAACTTACATGATTTACCTGGCATGGCGGATTGCAGGAATGTCATTGGGGGCACCAGGCGCAAGCGAACGCGTTCCGGGCTTTTTGGCCGGGCTTATCGTCCACCCGTTAAATCCAAAAGCATGGGCGCTTATTGCTGTGATTTTCACAACTATGATCCCAGATTTTGGGAGCAGTTTTAAGACCACATTGGTCGTGGCAATCATCTTGTTTGTTGTACAGTTGATCTTACAACCCTTGTGGGGTTATTTGGGTGAATTCCTGGCAAAACGCCTGCAGGGCACGGCCGAACGGGCCTTCTTTATTGCCCTGGCCGTTATCATGTTAATCAGTATCGCCATGGCATTTTGGGGCGCACAATCCGCAATCCCCGCAACGGGGGCTTGAGGGATGCTTCGTTTGCCCTTACCCACAGCGACAGCCAAGGAGGCTGCGTCATGAAATTCCTCGACCTTGCCAAAGTATATATCCGATCCGGCGGCGGCGGCGGCGGTGCAGTGTCCTTCCGGCGCGAAAAGCACATTGAATACGGTGGTCCTGATGGGGGCAACGGCGGGCGCGGCGGCGACGTGATCGTTGAAGTCGTGGATGGATTGAACACGCTGATCGACTTTCGCTACCAACAGCACTTTTTTGCCAAAAACGGCCAACCCGGAATGGGCAAACAACGATCCGGCAAAGATGGTGATGACATCGTCTTGCGGGTGCCTGTGGGCACCGAAGTTTTGGATGAAGACCAAGAAACTGTTCTGGCTGACATGACCGAACTTGGTCAGCGTTTCACCATTGCCAGTGGTGGCAACGGTGGCTTTGGGAACTTGCACTTCAAATCGTCCACCAACCAAGCGCC
>JAHDCP010000014.1:25981-35611 GCA_020629775.1 Planktomarina sp. | reverse complement strand
GCATTGCTGCACATTGTGGATGGCACATCGGAAGATGTGGCCGTGGATTACCAAACCATTCAAACAGAATTAAAACGCTACGGCGGTGAATTGGCTGATAAGCCGCAAGTCGTGGTGTTAAATAAAGTCGATGCCATCGATGAAGATGTTTTTGCGGAACGGCGCGACGCACTGGTGACTGCCGTAGGCGGTCCGGTGTTGGAAATGTCCGGTGTGGCCCGCACGGGAACCATAGAAGTGTTGCGCAAACTGCGCGCACTGATTTCGCAAGAAGACGAGGTTGCGGAGGACGACGCGTGGCGTCCCTGATCCCAAGTTCATGTGTTGTGGTAAAGATCGGGTCTGCCTTGTTGGTGGACGCGTCCACCGGGGCTTTGCGCACAGATTGGTTGGTTAGCCTGGCACAAGATGTGGCCTGGTTAAAATCCAATGGATGCCAAGTGGTGATAGTGTCTTCTGGCTCCATCGCATTGGGGCGGCATGTGTTGGGCTTGCCTATGGCCGCATTGGCGTTGGAACAGTCCCAAGCCGCCGCGGCGGTTGGGCAAATTCAGTTGGCCCGCGCCTATGAAGAAACACTTGCGCCGCATGGTATAAAAACTGCGCAAGTGTTGTTGACCTTAGAAGACAGCGAAAATCGCCGCCGTTATCTGAACGCCCGCGCGACATTGATGCAGCTTTTGTCTTTGGGTGTGGTGCCCATCGTCAATGAAAATGATACCGTGGCCACAGACGAAATCCGATACGGTGACAATGATCGTTTGGCGGCGCAAATTGCGGTGACCGTCGGCGCAGACAAATTGGTTTTGTTAAGTGACGTGGACGGCTTTTACACGGCCAACCCGGGCGATGATCCTTCGGCAAGACGCTACGACACTATATCCGCCATCACACCCGCAATTGAGGCCATGGCAGGTGACGCTGGCACTGGATTGTCCAAGGGTGGGATGAAAACCAAATTGATGGCGGCCAAAATGGCCATGGGGGCCGGTTGCGCTTTGGCCATCACTTTGGGATCTGCCTTGAACCCGTTGAAAACATTGAATGATGGTGCAAATGCCACTTGGTTTTTGCCCACTGAAGATCCCGCTGCCGCCCGCACGCGGTGGATCAGTGCCATTACACCCAAAGGTCAGATCACTGTGGATGCAGGCGCGCTTAAAGCTTTGGGCGCTGGAAAAAGTTTGCTGCCGGCTGGGGTAACATCTGTGTCGGGTGATTTTGAACGCGGGGATGCTGTGGCAATTTTGGGCCCCGATGCGCAAGTCTTGGGGGGCGGTTTGGTTCGCTTTACAGCCCAAGAGGCGCAGGCGGTGATGGGACACCACACCGATGAATTCGAAGAAATTTTGGGATATGCCGCGCGGTCCGTCTTGGTGCACCGTGATGACATGTTTTTAGGATAGGAAAATCCGATGACAATATCTGTTGCAGACACAATGAAAGCCATGGGTCAGTCGGCCAAAGCAGCTGCGGCCGAATTGGCAACTGCTTCAGCAGAACGTAAACATGCCGCTTTGATCGCCGCATCGGAATATGTTTGGAAAGACCGCGCCGCAATTTTGGAAGCCAATGCCAAAGATTTGGAATTTGGCCGCGACAAGGGCCTGACTGATGCGATGATGGATCGGCTGATGTTGGACGAAGATCGCATTCGCGGGATCGTGGATGGCTTGCGCACAGTGGCTGATCAAGCCGACCCGGTGGGTGAGGTTTTGGCGGAGTGGGATCGCCCCAATGGGTTAAACATCCAACGTGTGCGTACACCGTTGGGGGTTGTGGGGGTGATTTACGAAAGCCGCCCGAATGTCACGGCTGACGCTGGGGCGTTGTGTTTGAAATCTGGCAATGCTGTAATTTTGCGCGGCGGGTCTGAAAGCTTTCATTCATCCGGGGCTATTCATGCGGCCTTGGTGAAGGGATTGAAAGACGCGAAACTGCCCGAAGCGTCCATCCAATTGGTGCCAACTCGGGACAGGGCCGCTGTGTCTGAAATGTTGACAATGACAGATGCAATCGACGTGATCGTACCCCGTGGCGGAAAGGGTTTGGTGGGGCTGGTTCAACGCGAGGCACGTGTGCCTGTGTTTGCCCATTTAGAAGGGATCGTACACATCTACGTAGACAAGTCCGCCGATCCCAAAAAGGCAATGGAGATCGTGCTGAACGCCAAAACGCGACGCACCGGGATTTGCGGCGCTGCGGAATGTTTGCTGGTCCATGAAGACATTGCATCAGGCTTGGGCCAGGAATTGGTAAACATGCTGCAAGACGCTGGCGTAGAAGTGCGGGCTGAAGGATTGCAGTCGTCAACGGTGGCAAAATCTGAAGATTGGGGCCATGAATTCTTGGACATGATCATTGCAGCCAAAACTGTAACTGGCGTGGAAGATGCCGTGGATCACATCCGCATATTCGGGTCCGATCATACAGATTGCATCTTGGCCGAAGATGCGGCCAGCGTGGATTACTTCTTCAACCATTTGGACAGCGCAATTTTGATGCACAACGCATCCACACAATTTGCCGATGGTGGTGAATTTGGTATGGGCGCGGAAATAGGCATTGCCACGGGCAAAATGCATGCACGGGGCCCAGTCGGTGCCAGCCAATTAACCAGTTTCAAATATTTGGTGCGCGGCAATGGAGCTGTCCGAAGCTAGGCCGGGATGGACAGAATCACTGAGTCCGCTGAGCTGGTGACTTGTGCTGTTTGGCCATCGCGAGCCAAAAGTGCTGCTAAAAAGTTGACATGAATTGTGCTCGCTGTCGGCGCAAAGGGAAAGGATGGATCTTCGAGATGGGCCCATACGTCGGGTGTGTCCAAGAAACGATCCGCTTGTGCAGTGGCCACCAGGTTGGGGCCATCAAAATCTAGCGAAATCGTGCCGCCCATGGGCATGACTGCCCCGCAACACATCACAGCCAAGATGGTCTTTTGTAACAATTTTTTGTGTATGTCGCCCGCACTTTGCACAATCGACTTAGAGATCAGATTCCAATCCGCCAGCATTTCTGGCAATGTGCGCGACTGGGTGCTGGTGGCGCCAAAGGCAACGCGCATCAGCCTTAAACGTGCTTGCGCTGTGGCGGTCGCTTCTTGGATCAAGGCAAGCTCTGGCGATTGTGTTCCGCTGATCAATTCCAAAAGTTCGACCCCATTGCCAATGGCCCCCAGGGGGTTGGCAAGATCATGGGTCATGCGCGCCACAACATGGGATGACAAATCATTGGTCACAAGTAATACTCCGCCGGAAAATTGAACGGGATCGAAATGGGTACTGCATCGAAACATCGTAAACCTTGCCAAAGTGTTAACGCCGTTCGTGTAGTGGCAGAAATTATTGCGCCCAAAAGGACAACGCATCAGCACACTGTCACACTCATCGGGTTGTTCCAGGCGTGATGGCCATTTCTGATTACCGCGTTTCATTGGCTGCCAATGGGCCAGATCTTCTGGCCGCACAGCGTTTGCGGTACCAGGTCTTCGTTCAGGAATTGGGTGGAACCGGCCCCATGGTGGATCATCAAAATCAGCTGGAACGGGACAAATTTGATGATCACTGTGACCATCTTATTTTGTGGCATCAAGATCAGGCTGTGGGCGTGTATCGATTGATGAATGCAGCGCAAGCCGAAGCCGCCGGGCGATTTTATACACAAAGCGAATTCGACATTTCAAGTTTGTTAAACAGCGGGCGTCAGTTGTTGGAAGTGGGCAGATCCTGTTTGGCCGCGGACCATCGCCAGGGCGTTGGGATGATGGTGCTGTGGTCCGCTTTGGCGGACTTTGTTCTGGGCAGTGGGGCGCAGGTCTTGTTTGGCGTGGCCAGTTTTCATGGCAGTGACGCGGCTGCCCATGGCGATCCATTGGCCGTGTTACATGCTCAGCATGTGGCCCCCGCTGAATTGCGTCCTTTGGCACGGGAACCCAGTTTTTCCCCACGGTGTGAAGTGCTTAACCGCAAGGACGCGATGCGCCAGATGCCGGCTTTGATCAAAGCCTATTTGCGGCTGGGGGGATGCATCGGACAGGGCGCATATATTGATCGCGCCTTTAACACCACAGACGTTTGTTTGGTGCTGGACGTCGAAAACATGACGCCGCTGCAACGGTCGATCTACACACGGGGACACGGGCGATGAACACCTGGAACGAAAGCAATGTTCCCGAAGAAACACCCATCGGGCCCATGGGCTGGGTTCGGGTGTTGGTGCGTGGGTTGATTTTAGGGACCGTCACCTTTGGCTGCCTGGCGATTTTGTTGTTGGTGCGGTTGCTGGAGCGCCCAATTTGCGGGCAAGCGCGGCCCATAACCCCCAAGATCACCAAGTTCGTGTGCCGCACTGCGTTTCGCGTTTTGGGCATGAAATTGATCATCACGGGGACCCCTGATGAAGGGCGCGGTGCAGCGGTGGCCAATCATTCGTCGTGGCTGGATATTTTTGCGCTGAACGCCCACAATGAAATCTATTTCGTGGCGAAATCAGAAGTGGCGTCTTGGCCTGGCATCGGATGGTTGGCGCGGGCTACTGGAACTATGTTCGTCATTCGCGACCGACGCCACGCCAAGGCGCAAAAGAACCAACTTCAATCCCGGCTTTCAATGGGGCACCGTTTGCTTTTCTTTCCCGAAGGAACTTCTACCGATGGATTACAAGTTGAACCGTTTAAACCGACCCTGTTTCAAGCGCTGATTGATGCCGGTCACGAAGATGATTTGCCGGTTCAACCCATCACATTGAAATACACCGCACCCAAAGGTGAAGATGCCCGGTTTTATGGATGGTGGGGCGACATGAGCTTTGGCGGACACTTGCTGCATACATTGGCTGTCAAAACCCACGGTCAGGTGGAGGTGATCTATCACCCTGTTAAAAACATTGTGCATGACACAAAGCGCAAAGATTTGGCGCTGGATTTACAGGCAATCGTGGCGTCCGGCTTGGATTAATCCCGGGCTGCAGCCAATGCGGCGATGGTGGTGGTGGGGTTTGGTGTGTCCCAAATCTCAGACCCGATGCCAAAAAAATCTACCTTGTCTGCCAGGGTTCGGATCATGGCCGTGTCCAAACCACCTTCAGCAATGACGGGTACTTCGATCATTTCCGACCACCAGGCAAACAATTCTTCGTCCGCAAGGGAGCCATCGCCCAAAAGTGTTGATGCAACGGGCCCAAAGCACACGTAGTCAGCCGATGCTTCGCCTGCATTTAAGCCGTCATGGCGCGAAGCACCTGAAAAACACCCCACGATGGCGTCGTCCCCCAACTCTTTGCGTGCGGCACGTATGCCCCGGGCCCCTTGGGACAAATGCACCCCATCCAGCCCCAAGCGTTGCACAAGTTGAACATGGTCTTGCACCACAAGGGCGACGTCGCGATCATGGGTCACAGCGCGGCAGGCGTCCGCCACGCGGGCGATATCGTCTTCACCTTGAAAAGCCAGGGCCAGCCGTACACAGGCCACATCCACCGTATCCAACACTTGGGCCAACTGGTCTGGAAACACAGAAGCTTCTGGCGTTGGGGGGGTGATCAGATAAATCTGGGCGCGGTCGATTTCGGCCATCTGCGCTCTCCTTAAAGTCTTGAAGGATCTATAGACTCTCACGGTTCGATTTACCACCGCTTGTAGGTCTACCCTTGGGTCGATAGAAGACCCGCATCATGGATAAATCTCACCAACCCGCAATCGTTCTTGTCCGCCCACAAATGGGGGAAAACATTGGCGCCGCAGCCCGTGCCATGTGGAATTTCGGCCTGGACCGAATGCGCATCGTGGCCCCACGTGACGGGTGGCCTAATCCCAAGGCCGTGGCAATGGCCAGCGGGGCGGGACGATTGTTGGATGAAGCGCAAATGGTAGACACCACAGCGCAGGCCGTGGAAGGGGCGCATTTTGTCATGGCCACCACGGCCCGGGCCCGTGATTTGACCACGCCCGTTTTCACGCCCGAAGCCGCCATGAAAGAAGCCCGTGATCGCATTGGGCGCGGCGAACAGGTGGCAATTTTGTTCGGACCAGAACGATCCGGCTTGGAAAACGACGATATCGCGCGGGCCAATGCCGTGATCAACGTGCCGGTGAACCCAGATTTTGCATCGCTGAATTTGGCCCAATGCGTTTTGTTGCTGGGCTACGAATGGCGCAAACAAACGGTGGACGTTCCAGAGGTCCGCACGAATATGCACAAGACCGATTGGGCGACAGCCGTGGAAATCGAAAAGCTGGGCGATCATTACGAAGACCGTCTGGACACTGCGGGTTTCTTCTTTCCTGAAACCAAAGCGGCGGGCATGAAAATGAACCTACGCAATCTGTGGTCGCGTATGGCGTTGACACAGGCGGATGTTCAAACCCTACACGGCGTGCTGCGGCAAATGGTGCGTTGGAAAGAGCGGGATTGAAGCCCCATTGAACCCCGCTTAGTGTACTGCAACGGAACCTAAGCCGAGGGGCACCCATGGCCGATAAGCGCAACATTTTCCAAGAAGTCGACAACGATGAACGCCAGGCGGCTGCAAATACCGGCAGCCTGACCAAAGCCGATGATGGGGCACGGTCCACTGTTGCTTTGTGGCTGTGGGGTTTGGTGGTTCTTATTATCGTGATGATCGTTGTCGGTGGGCTGACGCGGCTTACAGACTCAGGGCTTTCTATTGTCGAATGGGACTTGGTGATGGGTGCCATTCCACCGCTGGGGGCCGCCGTTTGGGATGCCGCCTTTACGGCCTATCAATCCACCACAGAATTCAAAGATCAGAATTTTGACATGACCTTAGACCAGTTCAAAGTGATCTACTGGTGGGAATGGGGGCATCGCCAACTGGGTCGCTTTATTGGGCTGTATTGGATCGTTGGGTTTGTAGCATTTTTTGCAATGGGCAAATTGCCCAAGGCGCGGCGAATGGCAATCTTTTGGATCGGTCCGTTTATCGGTCTGCAAGGGCTGATTGGATGGTTGATGGTGCGTTCTGGGTTGGACGCATTGGATGTGAAATCCTATTGGTTGATGGCCCACTTGGGCGCCGCATTTGCTTTGTTGGGATATGTTTCATGGTACGCTCGCATTCTGGGCCGAACAGAGGCTGACTTACTGCAAGCCCGCCGCAACCGGACAGCGCGTATTTGGATTTTGGGCACTGCATTGATGGTGGTGTTGTATGGGCAAATCTTGCTGGGCGCTTTGGTGGCGGGCATTGATGCTGGTGAACAATTCGTCGATTGGCCGCTGATGGCGGGCGGGTTTTTCCCACCGGAAATGTTCGGGTTGCAACCCTGGTGGCGGAATTTCTTTGAAAATGCTGGGACCGTTCAGTTCTTGCACCGCATGTCCGCTTACGCCGTGTTTGCCTTTGGGATTTATGTGGGCATGAAAGCTGCAAAATCCCCGTACAAACAAACCCGTGCGGCGTTTGGCACCGTGGGACTTTTGTTGATCGGCCAAATGATTATCGGAATATTTACTGTGCTTTATGCCGCACCTTTGCTGCTGGCAATCTTGCATCAATTTGTTGGCGTGTTGTTGTGGCTGGCTGCTGTGCGGGCGCGCTTCATGGCTGGGTATCCGGCCGGTAATGCCATTCGGGGGAACTGATGGACAAGCTGCTGGAATATGACCGTCAAACCCAAGCATTGGGGCAAATCGCTGGGCGTCTGGGGTGGGATCAAGAAACCATGATGGCACGGGGGTCTGCCCCACAACGGGCAGAAGAAATGGCCGCCATAGAAACTGTGTTACATGCCCGGCGCAGCAGCGCAGAATTGGGGGACTTGATCGCGCAAGCAACGCCGACAACGGATGTGGGGCAGGCGCAGTTGCGTGAAATTCGCCAAAGTTATGAGCGGGCCACAAAAGTGCCTGCAGATCTGGCTGCGAAAATTGCTTCGGTTACGTCGCAATCCCAAGGGATTTGGGCTGCGGCGCGTGCGGAGGAAAATGTGTCTGCCTTTGTGCCGGTACTGGAAGAGGTTCTGGAATTGAAACGCGCCGAGGGGCAGGCGCTTGCGGCTGGTGGTGACGTGTACGATGCTATGTTGCAAGATTATGAACCTGGCGGCACAGCGGCTGAATTGGATGCAATGTTTGGCGCATTGCGACCAGGGTTGGTGGATCTGCGCGGGGCGATTTTGGACCAGCCCGCGCCACCCGTTTTAGACCGTGAATTTAACGAAACTTTGCAACTGCAACTGTCCAACACCGTCGCTCGAACGTTTGGATATGATTTCACAAAAGGGCGTATCGATAAGGCCGTTCATCCGTTTTCCAGTGGGTCCGGACATGACGTGCGCATCACCACGCGCACTGCCCTGCGGGACCCATTCAACTGCATCTATTCCACCATCCACGAGGTGGGCCACGCGTGTTACGAACAAAACATAGACGATGCATACGCGCTGACATCCATCGGTCACGGCGTGTCCATGGGCGTGCACGAAAGCCAATCCAGGATTTATGAAAACCAGTTGGGCCGAAGCCAAGCGTTCACCGGATGGCTGTTTGGTCAAATGGTCGATAAGTTTGGCGACTTTGGTGTTCCAGACGCGGAAACATTCTACAAAATCGTCAACCGTGTCAGCAACGGGTTCATCCGAACAGAAGCGGACGAAGTGCAATACAACTTGCATGTATTGATCCGCTTCGACCTGGAACGTGCCCTGATTTCTGGCGACCTGGCGGTCAAAGATTTGGAAGCGGCCTGGAATGATCGGTTTAAGTCAGACTTTGGCTTTGCCGTGGACAAACCTTCCAACGGATGCTTGCAGGATGTTCATTGGTCCGTGGGTCTGTTCGGATATTTCGCCACATACAGCTTGGGGAATGTCTACGCAGGCTGTCTGCACCAATCTTTGCGCGCGGCAATTCCAGATTTGGATGCGCAGTTGGGGCAGGGGAATGCAGGTCCTGCCACCACGTGGCTGCGGGATAATTTGCAAGTGCACGGCGGACTGAAAACGCCAACGCAAACCATCCAAGATGCCTGCGGTTTTGCCCCATCTGAGGCCCCTTTGCTGGACTACCTCAAAAACAAATTTGGGGCGCTGTACAGCCTTTAAGATCTTGGGTTTAAATTTTATCAAAGCGATGACACCGTTCATCAAACAAATCGATGCACGGATTGCTTAATCGGCTTTAGCTTTCCGGCGTCGCTTCCGGCGCCGAGTCTGCTTCCCCAGTGTCGTCATCCCCTTGGTCAGGAATATATGCCACCGATACAACGCTTTCCCCTTTGCCAGTGTTGAACACCTTCACACCCCCTGCCGACCGTGACCGGAAGGAAATGCCATCAATAGGGCAGCGTATGGATTGACCAGTGCTGGTGACCAGCATGATTTGGTCGTCCAATTCCACCGGGAAGCTGGCCACGATTTCACCGCCCCGCATGGCTTTGTCCATGGCCATAACACCCATGCCGCCGCGCCCGCGCACGGGGTAATCGTGTGATGAACTCAATTTCCCAGCACCGTCTTCGGTGATGGTCAGGATCAGGTTTTCCACCGCAGACATTTCAGCATACCGTTCTTGGGTAATGTCGCCTGCAACTTCACCGTCATCATCGCCATCTGCATCCGTCAATCCCGCCACGGCCCGGCGCATTTTCAAGTACGCGACCCGTTCTTCGGGG
>JAHDCP010000014.1:0-25881 GCA_020629775.1 Planktomarina sp. | reverse complement strand
GATATTGACGATGGCTTTGCCTTTGGCGGTGCGGCCCCCTTGGGGCAGACGCCAGGTTTTGAGTTTGTAAACCATCCCGTCGGTCGTGAAGAACAGCAGTTGCGTATGGGTGTTGGCCACAAACAATGTGGTCACCACGTCTTCGTCTTTGGTGGCCATGCCTTGCAAGCCCTTGCCGCCGCGCCGTTGGCTGCGGAAGTCGGTCAGGACTGTGCGTTTGATATACCCACTTGCGGTGACTGTAACGACCATGTCTTCCTTTTCGATCAGGTCTTCGTCTTCCATATCCCCGGACCAATCGGTGATTTCGGTGCGGCGGGGCACTGCAAATTGGTCCCGAACTTCGCGCAGTTCATCCGCAATGATGCCCATGATCCGGTCGCGCGACCCTAGGATTTCAAGGTATTCTTTGATCTTGCCGGCCAATTCTTCCAGCTCGTCCGTAACCTCTTTCACGCCGATCTGGGTCAGGCGCTGCAAGCGTAATTCCAAAATCGCGCGGGCCTGCGCTTCTGACAGATTATAGGTCCCGTCGTCGTTCGCAGTGTGGGTCGGATCATCTATCAGCTTAATGTAGGGCAAGATGTCGGCAGCAGGCCAACGGCGAGTCATCAACTTTTCACGGGCTTCGGCTGCATCGGCAGATGATCGAATGGCAGCTACGATTTCATCGATATTGGTGACAGCCACCGCCAAGCCACACAAAATATGGCTGCGTTCACGGGCTTTGCGCAAAAGGTGGGCTGTCCGCCGCGCCACCACGTCTTCGCGGAATTCAATGAACGACGTCAGGAACCGCCGCAACGTCAATTGTTCGGGCCGCCCCCCGTTCAAGGCCAACATGTTGCAGCCAAAATATGTTTGCATCGGGGTGAAGCGGAACAATTGGTTCAAAACCACTTCCGCCGTGGCGTCGCGCTTCAATTCCACTACGACCCGCACGCCGTTGCGGTCAGATTCGTCTTGAACGTGGGCGATGCCTTCAATCTTTTTATCGCGCGCGGCTTCCGCGATTTTGTCGATCATCGACGCTTTGTTCACCTGGTATGGGATTTCATCAACAATGATGGCCCAACGGTCTTTGCGAATTTCTTCGGTCCGGGTTTTGGCGCGGACAATGACTGAACCGCGACCTTCCAAATACGCTTTGCGCGCACCCGATCTGCCCAACATGATTCCCCCCGTGGGGAAGTCAGGGCCGGGAACATAGTCGATCAGTTGTTCGGACGTCAGGTCCGGTTCTTCGATCAGCGCTAGAGTTGCGTCCACCACTTCGCCCAAGTTGTGGGGCGGGATATTGGTGGCCATGCCCACGGCGATGCCGCCAGCACCGTTCACCAACATATTTGGGAAGCGGGCGGGCAGGACCGTGGGTTCGCGGTCTTTGCCGTCATAGTTGTCTTGGAAGTCGACTGTTTCTTTATCAATGTCCGCCAACAAAAATGCTGATGGCTTGTCCATCCGCACTTCGGTGTATCGCATGGCGGCTGGATTGTCGCCGTCCATGGAGCCAAAGTTGCCTTGCCCGTCCAGCAAAGGCAGCGACATGGAAAAATCTTGCGCCATGCGTACCAATGCATCGTAAATCGCGCCGTCCCCGTGGGGGTGGTATTTACCCATCACATCGCCCACAGGGCGGGCCGACTTGCGATAGGATTTGTCGTAAGTGTTTCCAGTTTCGTGCATCGCGTAAAGGATTCGCCGATGAACCGGTTTCAGCCCGTCTCGCAGGTCAGGAATGGCGCGGCTGACGATCACGCTCATGGCGTAATCCAAATAGGACGTCTTCATTTCGTCCGTAATATTGATTGTTGGACCCTTATAAGTGTCCGCCCCTTGGGGATTCTCGATCTGCGTTTCGGATGTTTCGTTTTCCGGAGACGTGTCGTCGGTCATTACAAAAGCTCATACAAGGGGTTGTTATGGATCATATATCAAGGAACCACATCTCGTTCAATTGCGCCGCGTTTTGGGAGTTGCTAAAACCCCGGTTTGACGCAAAACTGCACCGCAAATAACCCTAAGACTAAAGTCGTACAGGGCCTTTTTGGCCAAAGGTTGGATATACCGCCCATGAAACACTCTCTATCTCGAATCGTGACGTGGTTGGAGGCATCTGGTTTGAAGCGCGTATCAAGTATTCTGGTTCTTTGTTCTGCCCTAAGCTTTCCTATCCCAGCACTGGGGCAGACGGCTGTTTCTAACTACGTCGCGCAGCTTGAACATCAAGGCTATACCGAAATCGAAATGGAGCGCACCCTTTTGGGGCGCACCAAGATTACTGCCAAGCGCAACGGTGT
The DNA here is from genome assembly GCA_020629775.1 of Planktomarina sp. Taxonomy (GTDB): domain Bacteria; phylum Pseudomonadota; class Alphaproteobacteria; order Rhodobacterales; family Rhodobacteraceae; genus Planktomarina. The sequence goes on along the minus strand of JAHDCP010000014.1, from coordinate 23,581 downwards.
AGTTCGTGAGATTGTGGTGGCACGGAATGGCCAAGTTCTTTTTGACTATAAGGACGCTTCAGACCGGGCCCCTTCATTTCCGCCAACAAAACAAGATGACCGGAATGATGACCAAGGACAAATAGACGATCCTGACCCTGTCATTAAACCTGAAACCACGCCGGAAGTCGAAACGGACGTGGAGCGTGATCCCGTCGCGCCAGCGGACCCAACTGCGCCGACCACTGTGCTTGTACCACTGAATTGATCATTTTTTTGCAGGCTTTCGGACCTACCCCCCATACCAATTCAAGCGAGATTTCGCGATGACCACCAAAAAACTTAGGCTTTTGTTAGGCCTCAGCTTTTTTGCCCAAGCGGTGGGATTGATTTTGTATGGTTATCAGCTGTGGGTGTTGATCTTTGCGCAAACGCAACAAATCAGCTGGGTTTTCTATGAACTGACTGAAGTGGCGGCATTTGTCGCGCTGTTCGTCGGAACCTTGGTGTCTTTACTGGCGTTTCGGCGGTTGTCAGAACGTACAGAACGTCTGGAGACGAAGCTGGACGCGGCTTCCAGCCGCTTTCACGACGTGATTGTGGATCAATTCAAGCATTGGGACTTCACAGAAGCAGAATGTGAAATCGGTATGTTGATGATCAAGGGCATGTCGATTGCGGAAATAGCGGAATTGCGCGGGCGCAGTCAGGCCACCGTTAAGGCGCAAAATTCATCCATCTATCAAAAATCCGGTTTGGCAAACCGGGCGCAACTGGTCAGCTATTTCGTGGAAGAACTGACCAGCGGATTTTAACCACGCAGGTGTTGGCGCAAAGCCAGCAGCCAAATCACCACCAGACCGGCTGAAAACAGGAAGTTCCATCCCGGCATGGAAATCCCAAACAACGCCCAGCTTACTTCGTCACACATCACCAGCTTGTCCATCACGTCCACGCTGAGAAGATCATTCCCTGACATATTGCCAAGATTGCCACCGCCGGTGCAGCTGGCAGGGCCGTCCCACCATTTGTTTTCGACACCAACATGGAACATACCCAAGCCGGATGTGGCTGCAGCGGAAATTGCGCCTCCCACGATCCAAACCCAGCCCATATCGTAAAGCGCAACAACGGCAAAGGCGATGGCCATGCCGTGGGGCCAGCGTTGCCAATAACACATTTGACAAGGCGCATAACCTAAAGCTTGGAAGATGAATGCCCCCACCAACAAAGCCCCAGACCCGATGGCGGCCAAAGCCACCAGTTGCCGCGATGTTGCAGTCATGTGAACCCCATCAAATAAACCTTACCAAGTAAAGTCCGCCAAACAGCAGAACGATAAAAACAGTGAACACTAGCCCCAGATGTTTTTCAATGAAGGTCCGCACGGGTGGGCCAATATACCACAACAAGCCTGCTACAACGAAAAAGCGTAGTGCGCGGGCAACGATGGACGACACCACAAACACCCCAAACGAAAGCCCAGTTGCGCCGGACAAAATGGTAATCACTTTGTAAGGGAAGGGGGTCACGCCCGCGGCCAATACAACCCATATACCGTAATCGTTGTATCGTTGGGCGAATTCTTCAAAATATGCCCCTTTGCCCACGGCCTGCAGCATCGGCTGTCCGATGGTTTCAAACGCAAAGGCGCCAATCATATACCCGAAGATGCCCCCCGCGACGGACGCCGCCGTTGCGACGCCCGCAATCAAAAAGGCGCGGCGCGGGGCCGCCAAGACCATGGGAATCAGCAAAACATCTGGGGGGATTGGAAAGAATGAGCTTTCTACAAATGCCACAATGGCCAAAACCCAAATGGCGTGGCGGTGCGTCGCCATTTCCATCGTCCAATTGTACAGTCGCCGCATGGGCCTGACCCCGTCTGTTCGTTCCCTTGGGCGATACCCGTTTAGAAGCCGCAACAAAAGGGGGGGTAGAGTATTGATAAATGTATTTCGTTTGAGATTCCTGTCTGAGTGTGCTGGTATTTCACCAAGCCGCCACATCGGCGTCCGTTCACTATCAGGAGGGTGATATGAAACTTGTGAAATTTGCCGCCGCATCCGCATTGGCACTAGGCATCAGCACCATGGGCGCTTTCGCCCAAGAAGTAACGCTGCGGTTCCAACACTTCTTGCCGCCGCATTCGTCGGTGCCTGCTTTCTTCATGGCACCTTGGGCCGAAAAAGTGATGAAAGAGTCCGGTGGGCGCATCAAGATTGAATTGTACCCTGGCATGCAATTGGGGGGCAAACCGCCCGCACTGTATGATCAAATCCGAGATGGGGTGATCGACGGTGGCTGGGCGCTGCCAGCTTATACTCCGGGTCGTTTCCCCGAGACAGAGGCATTCGAACTGCCGTTTATGACATCCATGAGTGCGGAAGACACATCTCGCGCGGCGTGGATTTATGGCGAAACATATCTGACCGAACGAATGGGCGACGTGAAGTTATTGGCCGTGCACACCCATGGTCCTGGTGTGATTCACAAGAAGGGTCCAGCTGTTAAATCCTTGACGGACCTCAACGGCTTGAAGCTGCGCGGTCCTTCACGGCAGGCAAACAAGCTGTTGGAATCTTTGGGCGCCACCCCGGTTGGTATGCCTGTTCCGGCATTTCCTGAAGCCATGTCCAAAGGCGTTGTCGCAGGCGGCGTGATCCCCAACGAGATCGTACCATTGCTGAAAATCCATGAGTTGGCCGACAGCCACACTGAAGTGGGGGGTGACCGCGCCTTGTACAATACGTTCTTCATCTGGGCGATGAACAAGAACAGTTACAACGCGTTACCTGACGATCTTAAAGCGATCATCGACGCCAACTCCGGTGCGGATGCATCTGCTTGGGCCGGTCGCGCCATGGATGAAGGCGATGACATCGGGCTGGGCTTGATCAAAGAAACAGACAACGAAGTGCACACTTTGGAAGGTGCCATTGTCGATGATCTGCGTGCCATTGGCGAAGCTCAGACCGAAGCTTGGGTCGAAGAAGTGACCAGCAAGGGCTTGGATGGCCAAGGCATGGTTGATTTGGCCCGCAAATTGATCGCTGAAAACGACATGTAATTTCGCGATTATATTTGATGGATAGAAACGGGGCGGTGGACACATCGCCCCTTTTCTTGTGTCCTTGCGAAAGTTAAGCACGACCCAATCTAGAGCGGGGATGCAGGCATGATTGCCCCAAAGTGGGAAGCATATGTTGGCCATGGGTTGGATATTGCCGCCCGAGCTTGGGCTTGGGTTGGCGGGCTCATCTTAACGGCGTTGGCTGCCATGACTGTGATTTCGGTCATCGGCCGCAAAATCAACGCGGGCGGAATCACCGGCATAAGTGGGGATTATGAATTGGTGGAAGCGGGCTGTGCCATTGCCATTTTCGCCTTTCTACCACTGTGTCAATTGCGCCGAGGTCATGTCACTGTGGACATTTTGACCAACACATTCCCTTTGTCGCTGCAGCGATTTTTGATATTTTTGGGCGATGTTCTTGTGGCCTCGGTGGCCTTCGTTATCGTGTGGCGGCTGTATCTTGGGGTTGGCGAAAAGTTCCCATTCTTTGACCAACCCTTGCGGGATCGATTGTCCATGGGATACAAACCGTTCTTTCCGGAAACGACTTATGAATTGGAAATCCAGTTGTGGATTCCCATGGCCGCAGCATTGTTGGGGGCCGTGTTGTTTTTCCTGGTGTCAGCTTTCACTGTTTGGCGCAGCTTCAATGTATTAACCGAAAGGGCCCCTTCATGACTGGCCTGGAAATCGCACTGATCGGCTTTGGTTTGATGCTCTTGGGTATTTTCCTGCGGATTCCCATTGCTGTGGCCATGGCGATCACGGGTTTTGTGGGCATTTGGTACGTGCGAGGCACGCCTGCCGCCCCCATGGCGCAATTGAAAACCCTGACCTTTGACACGTTTTCCAGTTATTCCTTATCCATTGTTCCGTTGTTTTTATTGATGGGTCAATTTGCCACCAAGTCAGGCATGTCAGCGGCATTGTTTCAGGCCGCATCGGATTGGTTGGGCCACCGCAAAGGCGGGGTGGCCATGGCGGCAGTGGGGGCCAGTGCGGGGTTTGGTGCCGTGTGCGGGTCATCGCTGGCCACGGCCAGCACCATGGGGCAGGTGGCCTTGCCCGAAATGCGCAAACGCGGGTATTCCGATGCTTTGTCCACTGGGGTTCTGGCTGCGGGGGGGACGTTGGGGATTTTGATCCCGCCGTCAATCATCCTGGTTATTTATGCCATCATGACCAGCCAGAACATCGTCAAAATGTTTTTGGCAGCCCTTGTTCCCGGCATATTGGCGGCATTGGGATACATGATCGCTGTGATGATCTATGTTCGCGTGCGCCCGAATGCGGCCACCACCGCGCCACGCGTCCTGTATAGGGATCGTTTCAAATCCCTGGCCCGCACGTGGCCGGTTTTTGTGATTTTTGCTTTGGTGATGTACGGAATCGCTGGGGATTGGAACTGGTCTAACCCTGGGCCAGATGCATTGTTCACGCCCACCGAAGGCGCCGCCGTTGGCGCAGTGTTGACAGGCTTATACGGAATCTGGACCCGGGGCCTGACCTGGGATGCCTTTGTTGACAGTATCTATGGTACGGCAACGGCCAGCGCGATGATCTTCTTCATTGTGTTTGGCGCAGCGGTGTTCAACAGCTTTCTGGCCACCACCCAGGCTCCCCAAGCCATGGCAGATTGGGTCACGGCCCAAGGGTTTGCTCCAACGTTTGTGCTGCTGGCCATGTTGGCCACGTATCTGTTGTTTGGCTGTGTTATGGACAGCTTGTCGATGATCTTGCTGACCATTCCAATCTTCTTTCCCATCATTTCTGCCTTGGATTTTGGCATGGGGGCAGAGGCCACCGCCATTTGGTTCGGGATTCTGGTTTTGATCGTTGTGGAAGTGGGGCTGATCACGCCGCCCGTGGGGATGAACTTGTTCATCATCAATTCTCTGGCAGAAGATATTCCCATGGCGAAAACCTATGCCGGTGTGACGCCGTTCGTTCTGTCTGATCTGGTGCGGGTGCTGGTTTTGGTGATGTTTCCGGGGGTCACATTGTACCTGGTGAACATCGCATATGGGGACGCTTCATCCATTTGGATTTGGGCCGGACTGGCGCTTTTGGGCCTGTTGGTCATTTTGTCGTCGATCTTACGCAATTTGCACCCAACAAGGGATTGACGCCGCCCGTGTGCGGGACTAATCCCCCCTCACGGCGCCCAAGTGGCGGAATGGTAGACGCAGGGGATTCAAAATCCCCCGCCTTAACGGGCGTGTCGGTTCGAGTCCGACCTTGGGTACCAAATTGCTTCGCCCCGCGAAGCAATGCGCCAGAGAAAGAATAGGGTGTGGCAATGGTTTGGAACAAACCATGAGAACAACCGCAGCCACCTTCTCAAATCTCAAAGGGGCCGCAAGATTACCAATCTCCCCCATAGATCAGCCGCAATTATTGGCGCTGGAATCGGCGGTCTCGCCACCGCCATCGCGCTGGCGCAAACCGGTTGGCATGTTCGGGTCTTTGAGCGTCGCCCTGCATTGGAGGCCGTGGGCGCAGGCATTCAGATGTCCCCAAATGCGTGCAAGGTTTTGAAATCCCTTGGGGTTTTGGACACGTTACTGCCCACCACCTTTGCGCCACAGGCCATCGAAATGCGCATGGGCCTATCTGGCCGCCAGGTGTTTTCCTTACCGTTGAAGGATGTGGCCAAGACCCGCTGGGGTGGCCCTTATGTGCATGTGCACCGCGGTGACTTGCTCACCTGCTTGTTGGACCGGGCGCAAGCCATGGCAGAAATCACCATTGTAGTGAACGCCAATGCCACTCAGGTTCATCAAAACCCCAATCCCACGGTCCAATTTGCCGATGGGTCAAAGGTTACCTCTGATCTGGTGGTGGTGGCCGATGGAATGAACAGCACATTGGCATCGCAAGTGGTGCCAGCATCAGCCCCGCAATTTTCTGGCTGTATTGCGTGGCGTACCACGATTCCCATGGATCAATTGAACAATGCCCCACCTCCAACGGCCTGCGCTTGGGTTGGTCCGGGCAAACATGCGGTCACCACGCGCATTCGCGGCGGCACGATGGCAAATTTTGTAGGTATCGTTGAAACGAAAGAACGCGCGCCAGAATCTTGGCGGCACACCGGGGACCGTGCCCAGGCTTTGGCGGATTTCGCAGGCTGGGATGCGTGCCTGGTGGAGATCCTAACCAAAGCACCGGACCTGTTTTGTTGGTCTTTGATGGAGCGCGCGCCCTTGGTGAAATGGGGGCAGGGGGCGGTTACGTTGCTGGGGGATGCGGCCCACCCGATGTTGCCGTCCATGGCCCAAGGGGCTGCTGCTGCATTGGAAGATGGGGTTGCTTTGGCGGCCTGTTTGGTGGGGGCCGATGTGCCCAAAGCCATTGCAAAGTTTCAGAGGTATCGCCAGCCGCGTGCTGCGCGGGTACAAGCCATGTCTGCGGCGAACTTGAAACTGTTTCATCGCCGCAGTTGGATCACGCAATTGGGCACCTATGGCCCAGCCGCCTTGGCCGCAGCCATCAATCCCAACCTGTTGCACCGCAGGCAAGACTGGGTGTACGGACACGATCCGTTGGGCGTTTAAAGCAACGGTTCAATGATGCGCTTGGCGGCCAAGCGTTTGCCCAAAACTTCGATCTCGACGGTGATATCCGGGGCGGCCAGTTCTGTGGGCAAAAAGCCAAAGGCAATGGATTTGTCTGCGTGGTGCGAATACCCGCCCGATGTGCAAAATCCAACAACGGCGTCGTCCACGAAGATGGGTTCATAGGCCACAACATCGGCATCCACTGCGTCCACTTCAAAGGTGCATAGGACTTTGTCTGGTCCTGCGTCTCGCGCAGCTTCGGCTGCAGGGCGTCCAATAAAATCCACGTCTTTCTTGAAGGATATGAACCGATCCAGGCCTGTTTCCGCAGGGGTGTAATCAGGCGAAAATTCACGCATCCACGACCCAAAGAACCGATCCAGTCGCAATGACATCATGGCACGCATGCCAAAGGGCTTAATATTAAACGGCTGGCCTGCGGCCCATAACACATCCCAAAGGTGGCGTTGCGACATGGGGCTGGTAAAAATTTCAAAGCCCAAATCGCCAGTGTAACTGACTTGTTGCACCAAACAGTGGGCCATACCAACATGCATTGTGGCCACGTCCAGGAACTGCATGCCTGATACGTCAAAATCTGTACAAGCGGCCAAAACCTTCGCGGCGTTGGGCCCCGCCAATTGAAACCCGGTGCGTTCGTCCGACACATTTAACAAGCGCATATTTGGTCCGGGATTTTGTTCAAACCACCGCAAATGATATGCTTGGCTTCCGTAACTGGCGGTCAGTTGGAATTCTTCGGTGTCCAGGCAGGACACTGTGAAATCCCCGATGATCTTGCCCTTGGGGGACAACATGGGGTTCAGCGCCAATCGACCAGGGTTTGGGATGCGCCCAGCCATGATCTTATTCAGCCAATCGCGGGCACCCGGGCCGTGAACTGCGAATTTCGAAAAATTGTGGACTTCATTTATGCCAACACTGTCCCGCACCGCCTTGACTTCACGGCGGGTGGCGTCCCAGGCGTTGGATCTGCGGAACGACGGGGCCTCAAAACGTGGTTCATCCCCGATGGCAAAGTAATTTGGGACTTCCAAACCGTATTGCGCCCCCCAGACTGCCCCCATGGAATCGAATGTGTCGTACATCGGGGTGCGGCGTACATTGCGCGCCGCGGGCAATTCTTCGTTCGGGTAGGAAACAGAAAACCGGCGTTGGTAGTTTTCCACCACTTTTGGTACCGTGTACCCAGGTGTGATCCATTGCCCAAAACGCGACACGTCCATGGCGGATACATCGCGGTCCGGTTCCCCGTCTACCATCCATTGCGCTAGGGTTAAGCCCACGCCGCCACCTTGGCTGAACCCCGCCATCACGGCGCAAGCGGACCAATAATTGCGCATGCCAGGAACAGGACCCACCAAAGGATTTCCATCCGGGGCAAAGGTGAACGGCCCGTGTACTACGCGTTTTACACCCGCGCGTTCCAAGGCCGGGAACCGTTTGTACGCGAAATCAATGCTATCTTCGATCTTGTCAAAATCATCGGCCAACAATTCCTGACCAAAGTTCCAAGACGTGCCGCCCACAGCCCACGGGCGGCATTTTTGTTCATAAAAACCGATGCACAGCCCGCGGCCCTCCTGGCGCAGATAGCTTTCGCCAGCGGGGTCCATAACGTGGGGGTGTTCTGCGCCAGCATCGATAATCGATGCGATTTCAGGCACGTCTTCCGTGATCAGGTATTGGTGTTCCATGGGCAGCAACGGGAAATACACGCCCGCCATTTCACCCACCTCGCGGGCCCACAAACCCCCTGCGTTAACGATGTGTTCGGCGTGGATCGTGCCTTTGTTGGTGACCACATCCCATGACCCATCCGGCCGTTGTTTTGTGGCGCTGACCATGGTGTGGGTTTCGATGGTCGCTCCGCCCATTTTGGCCGCCTTAGCGTAGGCATGGGTGGTGCCGTAAGGATCCAAATGCCCATCAAGGGGATCGTAGAGCGCACCGATTACACCATCGATATTGGTGATGGGCGCGATCTTTTTAATCTCTTCTGGCCCAACGATCTCCGTCTCCAAGCCCATGTATCGGTGCTTGGCCCGTTCAGCCACCAACATATCCATGCGATCTTGGTTGTCAGCTAAGGTAATGCCGCCCACATGATGCAACCCGCATTTCAAGCCTGTAAGGTCCTCCAATTCGCGGTACAGCTTGATGGTGTAACCTTGCAGCGCGGCCATGTTTGTATCGCCGTTCAACGTGTGAAACCCGCCCGCCGCGTGCCATGTGGACCCAGAGGTCAGTTCGGACCGCTCCACCAACACGACGTCCGACCAGCCCAGCTTGGTCAAGTGATACAAGACCGAACAACCGACAACACCGCCGCCGATAATCAAAACTTGCGTGGCGGTTTTCATGGGCCAATCTCCGGGTTCTTTTTTCCAGTTTATGATGTAACTTTTTTCAAGTGAAACAAAATACGACATGAATGGTCGTCTTGGGGCAAATGAATGACTTTAGCCTGGATGAAGTTGACCTATAGCCAAAGCGGAGCGTCCCATGAAAACCCAAGCCCAAGCCGTTGTAATCGGAGGCGGCGTTATCGGATGTTCGATCCTGTATCACTTGACCAAACTGGGCTGGACCGACGTGGTTTTGCTGGAACGTGATGAACTGACATCGGGGTCCACCTGGCATGCAGCAGCCAATATTCACGGCCTGCATGACAGCACGAACATAAGCCGCATTCAGCATTACACCATGCAATTGTACAATGATCTGGAAGCAGAAACGGGCCAAAGCTGCGGCGTGTTTCAGCCCGGTTCTTTGTATTTGGCCCAGACTGAAGCGCGTGAACACCAGCTGCGGTTGCAAGCGGCCAAGGCCAAATTGTATGGCATGAATTTCCATGAAATTTCGCGCGACGAGGCGGAACGGCTGCACCCGTTAACAAACTTTGACGGCATTCGGTGCATTATGTTTGAACCCGATGGAGGCAATGTTGATCCCTCAGGCGTGACCAATGCTTATGCCACGGGCGCACGCCAAAACGGCGCGGAAATCCATCGATTTACCCCCGTCATAGCCACGGAACAACAACCCGATGGAACGTGGATCGTGCGCACCCCCAAAGGCGACATTCACACCGATTGGGTGGTGAACGCAGCCGGATTGTGGGGCAGGGAAGTCGCCGCTTTGGCAGGAATAGAGCTGCCATTGCAGCCCACCGAACACCAGTATTTTGTGACCGAGACCATCCCGGAAATTGCCGCAATGGATCGCCGATTGCCGTCCGTGGCGGACCGGGATGGGGAATATTATCTGCGCCAAGAAGGCCAAGGATTGCTGATCGGAGCTTATGAAAAGGATCTGAAATTCTGGGCTGAAAACGGCACGCCCTTGGATTTCGCCCATGATTTGTTTCCCGATGATCTGGAACGGATCGAAGACAACATGATGCGCGCCATTGACCGGGTGCCGGCAGTTGGGACCGCAGGGATTAAACGCGTCATCAATGGTCCGATGATTTGGTCACCGGATTCCAACGTTCTGTTCGGGCCACACCCGGATTTGCGAAACTACTTCTGCTGTAACGGGATTATCCCTGGGTTTTCTCAATCTGGCGGCATGGGCATGCAATCCGCACAATGGATCGTCGATGGCGAAAGCCAATACGATATGTTCGCCTGGGATGTGGCCCGTTTTGGCGAATGGGCCGACAAGACGTTTACGAAGGCCCGGGTAGGTGATCAATATGCCAAACGCTTTGCCATTCATTACCCCAACGAAGAACGTGAAGCGGGGCGGCCCGTACGTACGCGCCCAATTTACGACTTGCAGAAATCCATGGGTGGGGTCTTTGGTCTGAACTATGGCTGGGAACACCCGCAGTGGTTTGCGGACGGCCCTGGTGCGAAAGACACCAATGGGTTCACTCGCCAAAATTGGTTTGAACCTGTGGGGGCCGAATGTCGCATGTTGCGGGACCGGGCCGGGATCATCGATATTTCCAACTTTGCAAAATACCATGTGTCCGGGGAAGGTGCGTCTGAATGGTTGGATGCGATCTTTGCCAATACCATGCCCAAGGCGGTGGGGCGGTCGTGCCTGACGCCGCTGATCGGTGTGCGCGGCGGCATTGCAGGGGATTTCACCATCACAAAATTGGCCGACGATGAATATATGATCATCGGGTCCGGCATGGCCGAACGGTATCACCAACGGTTCTGGGCCCTGGTGCCCCAGCCAGACACGGTCACGTTTGAAACGCGCACGGTGTCTTGGTGCGGGTTCAACGTGGCGGGGCCAAAGTCGCGCGATATGCTGCAACGGATGACCAACACGTCGCTGGCCACGGCGGATTTCCCTTTCATGCGGTCCAAGATGATTGAATTGGGCGGGGTTGAATGCTTGGCGCTACGCGTGTCGTTCACCGGCGATCTGGGGTGGGAACTTCATTGCCGCACTGAAGATCAATTGGCCCTGTATCAGGCATTGTTGGCCACAGGCGAAGACTTTGGTGCGGGCCCCGTTGGTGCACGGGCGCTGATGTCCTTGCGGGTGGAAAAGGGATATGGATCGTGGTCCCGCGAATACAGCCCTGAATACTGGCCGCAAGAAGTTGGATTTGATGGGCTTGTGAAAGATGAAAAGAAAGATTTCTTACACAAAGACGCGTACTTAACGGTCAAAAATAATGCAAAGCGCGAAGTTCTTTCGATCCTGCATGTCTTGGATACGCCCCACAACGCGGATGCCACCGGGGGCGAACCGATCTTTGATTTGGATGGCAATGGCTTGGGGCGCGTGACCTCGGGCACCTATGGGTACACGGTCGATATGTCTTTGGCCCTGGGGTATTTGAAGCCCCATGTCAGCCCAGGAAACCAGGTGGAAGTTATGATCTTGGGTCAACCCCACCGGGCCGTGGTTTTGGCGGAACCACCCTTTGATCCCAAAGGGGACCGCTTGCGTGCCTAGTGTGTGGCAGAGTTGGAGAACAAATTGATCACCAACACCCCAGCCACAATCAAACCAATGCCAATCAAGGCGGGAACGTCCAGTTTCTGCCCAAAGATCACGAAACCGATCAAGGTAATTGTCACGATCCCAAGACCCGCCCAAATGGCGTAAACAATTCCGACGGGCATGACCTTTAGAACCAAAGACATGAAGAACAACGCCGTGACAAAACACAGGATACCAATGGCCGAAGGGACCAGTTTGGTGAAACCGTTACTGATATTGATGGCCGATGTTCCCACGACCTCAAACAAAATGGCCAACACAAGAAAGATGTAATGGGTGGGCATGGGGTTTTCCTGATTTGTATTTGTTCGTCATACTAGGGGTGAAGACAAAGAAAAAGGCCGCCCGAAGGCGACCTTTTGAAAGCAATCCTGCGACGTGGCTTACATTGCAGCGTTCAGGTTCTCGTCGATCTTTTCGAGGAACCCTTCGGTGGTCAGCCATTTCTGATCTGGCCCCACTAGCAAAGCCAGGTCTTTGGTCATGAAGCCGCTTTCCACAGTGTCCACGATCACCTTTTCCAACGTGTCGGCGAATTTCATCAGCTGCGCGTTGTCGTCCAATTTGGCGCGGTGCTTCAGCCCGCCGGTCCAGGCAAAGATGGACGCGATAGAGTTGGTGGACGTCGCTTCCCCCTTCTGGTGCTGGCGGTAATGGCGCGTCACGGTGCCGTGGGCCGCTTCTGATTCCACGATTTTGCCATCGGGCGTCATCAACTGCGATGTCATCAGACCCAGCGATCCGAACCCTTGGGCCACTGTGTCGGACTGCACGTCGCCGTCATAGTTTTTACAGGCCCAGACGTATCCGCCGGACCATTTCATGGCGGACGCCACCATGTCGTCGATCAAGCGGTGTTCGTATGTCAGGCCCGCTTCTTCGAACTGGTCTTTGAATTCTTCGTCGAACACCTTTTGGAACAGGATCATGAACTGACCGTCGTACTGTTTCATGATGGTGTTCTTGGTGGACAGGTACACCGGGTATCCACGCTTCAGGCCGTAGTTGAAGCTGGCGCGCGCGAAGTCGATGATGGATTGGTCCAGGTTGTACATGGACATGAACACGCCGGACGCAGGCGCATCAAACACTTCGTGTTCTTCCACGGTGCCGTCTTCGCCCACGAATTTCATGGACAGTTTGCCAGGGCCAGGAAATTTCATGTCAGTGGCGCGGTATTGGTCACCAAAGGCGTGGCGGCCGATGATGATGGGCTGGGTCCAGCCCGGCACCAAGCGCGGCACGTTGGAACAGATGATGGGTTCGCGGAACACCACGCCGCCCAAGATGTTGCGGATCGTCCCGTTGGGGGACCGCCACATTTTCTTCAGGCCAAATTCTTCAACCCGGGCTTCATCGGGCGTGATGGTGGCACATTTTACGCCAACGCCGTATTTTTTGATGGCTTCTGCCGCGTCGATGGTGATTTGGTCTTCGGTTTCGTCGCGCGCTTCGATCCCCAGATCGTAATACTTCAGGTCAACATCCAAGTAAGGCAGGATCAGTTTGTCTTTGATGAATTGCCAAATGATGCGGGTCATCTCATCGCCGTCGAGTTCGACAACGGGGTTTGCCACCTTGATTTTAGTCATGGGGATTTCCTTCTTAAGAACGCTGAATTTGGCGCTGATTACAACACTGGTCCTGCAATGCAAAGCGAATTGTATGCATTTGTATACGAATTATTCCCGGAACGTCGGCATTCGCGGCAGGACCTGCACATAGATGAAGCCAGGTTGGCTGCCCAAATCCGCAGTTTTTGGCAATGTCACGTTGGACTTGAACGATTTGAACGGTTTAATTTTAGAAGACGCTGTGAAGTTGATCACGATTACCATGGTGGTGGGATCAGCCCGATGGGCCAGGGAGGCGCGCATATCATCGGGCAGGGGCACGCGGCCAAAGCCGTGGGCATGCCAATTGTCCCCATGGGTCAATAGCGGGGGATGGTCCAAACGCCGTTCCAAGATGCGCACAACCCTTGGAACATCGCGCGCAGCCACAGTGTAACAGGCATGCGCCAAGGTGTGAAAACTGCGGGGTGCCCCAAAACACCGGGTGGGGGTGACCCCCCGAACTGACTGATCTGCCTCAGCCAAGATATCAAATTCTTTGCGCGTTTCAGGTGGCGCGGCGGCAAAAGCCGCCCCCCATAGGACCAGTCCCAGTGACAAAGACAAACTAAGCCCGCGCATTCTTAAACCTCTGCGATGTCGACAAAAACAGTGGCGACACCGTGCGTATCTATATCAAGGATTGATTTGGTGTCGTCTTGAACACCCACGGTCATAGAAACTGACCCGCCGGTCCATTCCGGGTGCTGTGGATAATTCAAATCAAATCTACGCGCTTGGGCAGCAGTCAATTCAAATCCGCCGCCGCGCGCGAACAGTGCACAACATGCCCACTCCAAAGGACGCATTCCATAGGTGGCCACCAAGAAGGCTTCGACCGCGTGGTATTGATCAATTGGCACGGAATAGGTGGCTTTAAGATGGGCTTGTCCGCCCGGATCTAAGACGCAACTTTCCAAAGTCATCGCAGGATGGGGCGTTGCAAATTCGGACAAAGGATCGGGGCAAGTGGCCGCCGAAACGGGCTGCAAAAGAACTGTCACGGCAATGATGGCGCCCAACAAGAGCGCCACCGCAGATACTAAGGCACGGTGTTTGATCACCGTGTGTTTTCTGTAAGCCGCCGCTTCACGTACGTCTGAACAGACCCGATCATGTGATCCATATGCGGTTCTTCAAAGAAGTGCCCCGCACCATCCACTTCTTCGTGGGTGACAGTTATGCCCTTTTGTTCGTGCAACTTATTCACCAAGGTCACTGTATCGGCGGGCGGGGCCACGCGGTCTGCAGATCCGTTGATAATCAAACCCGAAGATGGGCAAGGGGCCAAGAACGAAAAGTCGTACATATTGGCAGGCGGTGATACTGAAATGAACCCAGTGATTTCAGGGCGGCGCATCAACAACTGCATGCCGATCCATGCGCCAAACGAAAAGCCAGCAACCCAGCAATGCTTGGAATTGGTGTTCATGGATTGCAGATAATCCAAAGCTGACGCCGCATCAGACAATTCGCCAACGCCTTGGTCATATTCGCCTTGGCTGCGGCCCACGCCGCGGAAGTTAAACCGCAACACGGTGAAGCCCATATTGTAGAACGCGTAGTGCAAATTATAAACCACTTTGTTGTTCATCGTGCCACCGAACTGTGGATGCGGGTGCAAGATAATGGCAATGGGGCTGTCTTTGACTTTTTGCGGGTGGTAGCGGCCTTCCAAGCGGCCTTCGGGGCCAGGAAAAATGACTTCGGGCATAAGGTTTTGCGTCCCTTGGTGTTTCACCGTCCCAGTGCTTGACCCGGATTGGGTGCAAGTTTAGAACAATTCTAAGTTATACGGCGTCACGCCGCGTTCTGGCCAGAGGTAAGCAACCCTGGCGGGCGGGTCAATGGGATTGCAAAGCGGGGGCTGGTATGAAGCTGTCCACAAAGGGGCGATATGCCATGGTGGCTTTGGCTGATCTGGCGCTTTTGAAGGATGGCAATCTGGCACCCTTGGCGGATATTTCAAAACGACAGTCCATTTCCTTGGCTTATCTTGAACAGCTGTTCGCCAAATTGCGGCGTGCAGGATTGGTGACATCAGTGCGCGGCGCGCAAGGTGGATACAAGCTGGCCCGACCTGCCAACGATATCCGCGTTTCTGAAATTTTGGCAGCCGTCGACGAAACGGTGGATGCGCTGCAAACCGGGGCCGGGGCATCGGGGGGCTTGTCGGGCAGCCGCGCTCAGTCCTTGACCAACCGTTTGTGGGAAGGGTTGTCTGCCCACGTGTATGTGTTTTTGCATCAGGCCCGGTTGTCCGATGTGGTGGGCAATGAATTGGCGCCCTGTCCTGCGGTGCCGCATTTGTTTTCCATGGTGGACGAATGACCCGCATCTACTTGGACCATAACGCCACCACGCCACTCCGCGAGGAAGCGCGCAACGCTATGATTGCGGCCATGGATGCGGTGGGAAATCCGTCGTCCATTCATGCTGAAGGGCGCGCAGCGTTGGGTACCGTTCAAAAAGCGCGACGCCAAGTGGCGGATGCTTTTGGCGTTGGCTCCCACGACATTGTTTTCACCAGCAACGCGACAGAAGCGGCGGCCATGGCGCTGTCCCACCAACGCCTTGTCGGCAGTGCGGTGGAACATGATGCTGTTGGCGCATGGGTGGACCCGACTGCACCTGTTGATCGAATGGGCCAAGTGACAGGTGCACAGGTTTTGCAATCTGCCAATTCCGAAACGGGTGTAATTCAAAAGAATTTAGAAGGTCTGGCGTTTTGCGACATGACGCAAAGTTTTGGCAAAACCCCCATGGCCTTCGAATGGTCTGGGGTTCAAATGGCCTGTGCCAGCGCCCACAAACTGGGTGGACCCAAAGGCGTGGGGTGTTTGATTATGCGCCAGGGGATAGACTTGCCGCCTTTGATACGCGGCGGTGGTCAAGAACTGGGCCGCCGGGCTGGAACAGAAAACATTGTGGGCATCGCAGGCTTTGGCGCAGCAGCCCAGGCCGCCGCAAAAGACTTGGCTGACGGTGCGATGGACCGCGTGGCGAAACTTAGAAAGATTCTAGAAACGGCTCTGGAAGAATCCGGAAAACCGATTATTTTAGTAGGGAACGAAGGTGAGCGGTTGCCGAACACGTCCTGCTTCATTGCACCTGGCTGGAAAGGGGAAACCCAAGTCATGGCGATGGATTTGGCGGGTTTTGCTATATCAGCAGGGTCGGCCTGTTCATCGGGAAAAGTGAAGGCAAGCAAGGTTTTGTCTGCCATGGGGTTTGAAGATGACGACGCGCGCTGTGCTGTGCGGGTGTCTTTGGGCCCCCAGACAACCGAAAGCCAAGTCACCGCTTTTGCGGAAGCTTGGTTAAAAGCCTATGACAAACAGCTGGCGCGGGCCGGCAAGTAAGGGATGGCATGACCATGGATGATCTGCAGGTCAAAGACGGCGTTGACGCCGAAACAGTGGAACAGGTCAAAGCCCTGTCTGGCACGTATAAATACGGCTGGGACACTGAGATCGAGATGGAATACGCCCCCAAGGGCCTGTCGGAAGATATTGTTCGGCTGATTTCATCCAAAAACGACGAACCCCAGTGGATGCTGGATTGGCGTTTGGCGGCGTATCGGCGGTGGCTGGAACTTAAAGAACCTGATTGGGCCATGGTGGATTACCCGGAAATCGATTTCCAGGACCAGTATTATTATGCCCGCCCAGCCAGCATGGTGGAAAAACCCAAGTCCTTGGATGAAGTGGATCCCAAGCTGTTGGAAACATACAACAAGCTGGGCATTCCGTTGAAGGAACAAGCGCTTCTTGCTGGGGTCGAAGCCCCCGAAGATGAACGCAAAGTGGCCGTGGACGCGGTGTTTGATTCTGTTTCTGTGGGCACCACGTTCCAAGCCGAACTGAAGAAAGCGGGCGTGATCTTCTGTTCGATTTCGGAGGCCATTAAGAACCATCCTGAATTGGTGCAAAAGTACCTGGGAACAGTCGTGCCCGCATCGGACAACTACTATGCCACGTTGAATTCCGCTGTGTTTTCTGACGGGTCGTTTGTTTACATCCCGCCAGGGGTGCGCTGTCCGATGGAATTGTCCACGTACTTCCGCATCAATGCGGAAAATACCGGCCAGTTCGAACGCACGCTAATCATCGCAGACAAAGAATCTTACGTGTCTTATCTGGAAGGGTGCACCGCCCCCCAACGCGACGTCGCGCAATTACACGCGGCCGTGGTGGAATTGGTGCTGCTGGATGATGCGGAGATCAAATATTCCACCGTCCAAAACTGGTTCCCCGGCGATGAAAACGGCAAGGGCGGGATTTACAACTTTGTTACCAAACGCGCTGATTGCCGGGGCGCGCGGTCCAAAGTGATGTGGACGCAAGTGGAAACCGGATCTGCCGTGACGTGGAAATATCCAAGCTGCATTTTGCGCGGGGATGACAGCCAAGGTGAATTTTATTCCATCGCCATTGCCAACAACCACCAACAGGCGGACACGGGCACCAAGATGATCCACTTGGGCAAGAACACCAAGTCGCGCATCGTGTCGAAAGGCATTTCAGCGGGCGTGGCGCAAAACACATATCGTGGCCAAGTGACCATGCACCCCCGCGCCAAAGAAAGCCGCAACTACACCCAATGCGACAGCTTGTTGATTGGGGACAAATGCGGGGCGCACACCGTGCCGTACATCGAAGTAAAAAACAATTCTTCACGCGTGGAACACGAAGCCACCACATCCAAAGTGGATGACGACCAACTGTTCTACTGCCGCAGCCGTGGCATGGACGAGGAGGAGGCCGTGGCCCTGGTGGTGAACGGGTTCTGTAAAGAGGTGCTGCAAGCCCTGCCCATGGAATTCGCCATGGAAGCGCAGCAATTGGTGGCGATTTCACTGGAAGGATCGGTGGGGTGATCTCGCGCCGCATTGTTACAAAGATCGCCATTGCTGTCCCCATTTTTTGGGCATTTTCAGCCGTACTTTATAAAGACGGTGGTTTCTTTGAAGGCCTACAACATTCATGGCAAAGAGCGCTGATTTTTGGGGTGTTGTATGGGGCCATTCTTGTGGCGATCGACATGTATCAGGGACGTAAATCATGAGCTTCTCTTCAGAACGCACGCACTGGCTGATCAAAACTTTGATGGCCGATGGTTTGACCCATGTCGTGGACGTGGGCGCAAACCCCATTGAACCTGTGCCATATGGCGACCTTCTCAAAATGGGCGGCTGCAAAGTCACCGGGTTTGAGCCGGGCAAAGTGGCGTTTGAAAAGCTACAAAAGATCAAAGGCAAAAACGAAACCTACCACAACTTTGCAGTGGGCGATGGCCAAACGCGCAAGCTGTATTTCACCAAGCATGATTCCATGTCCTCGTTCTATAAGGGGGATTTCAAGGGCGCGGCCTTCTTGCGCCGTTTTGGTCCCAGCATGGAAGTGGTGGGGGAAGAAGATTTGCCCACCGTGGCGCTGGACCAATCCGATGTGCCCGATTTCGATCTGTTGAAGATTGATATCCAAGGTGGGGAAACCATCGTGTTTGACGGGGCTTCCAAAAAGCTGGCCCGCGCCGTGGCAGTCATCCCCGAAGTACGCTGGTATCAATTGTACGAAGGCGAACCCATGTTCGCAGGCTTGGACAGTGATCTGCGCGCCCGTGGGTTTGCCCTGCACAAATTCATGTTCAACAAGGGGCTGATCCTGCCCAACTCGCAATTTGAACATATGGAACCAGAAGCCTCGGGCAATCAATTGATTGACGGCGACGCGGTTTACATCCGTGACCTGAAAAACCCCGATGCCTATTCAGACAATGATCTGAAACACTTGGCGATCCTGTCAGATGCGGTGTGGTTCAGCTTTGATTTAACGCTGCGCTGTTTGGATATGCTGATCCAGCGTGGTGCCATTGAACGCATCAATGCCCGCAGATACCGTGAACGGATGCCGTCAAAATACCTTAAAAACCACGGTGACACCATTTGATGTCCCCGTGCCCGCCCACAACATTCCCTGATACACGCACGACGCCGAAAGTGAAAATATGTTAGATATCAAAGACCTGCACGTCTCGCTTGAAGACGAAGATAAGCAAATCCTGAAGGGTTTATCCTTGAAATTGGAAACCGGCAAAGTGCACGCCATCATGGGCCCCAACGGGTCTGGCAAATCCACGCTGTCGTATGTGCTGTCTGGCAAAGACGGGTATGAGGTGACAGGCGGCTCCGCCGAATTGGACGGCGATGATCTGTTGGATATGGACCCCGAAGAACGCGCTGCCGCTGGTCTGTTCTTGGCCTTCCAATACCCTGTGGAAATCCCGGGTGTGGGCAACATGACCTTCCTGCGCACCGCCGTGAATGCCCAACGCAAACTGCGCGGCGAAGACGAAATGTCTGCTGGCGATTTTCTGAAATCCGTTCGCGAAAAAGCGAAGTCCTTGAAAATTGACGCCGATATGCTGAA
Source organism: Planktomarina sp. (assembly GCA_020629775.1). GTDB lineage: Bacteria > Pseudomonadota > Alphaproteobacteria > Rhodobacterales > Rhodobacteraceae > Planktomarina. The sequence goes on along the minus strand of JAHDCP010000014.1, from coordinate 3,927 downwards.
ACGCCCGGTGAATGTGGGCTTTTCGGGCGGCGAAAAGAAGCGCAACGAAATTCTGCAAATGGCGATGTTGGAACCCAAGATGTGCATTTTGGATGAAACGGATTCCGGTTTGGACGTGGACGCCATGAAGTTGGTGGCCGAAGGCGTGAACGCCCTGCGCGGCCCCGATCGGACATTCCTGGTGATCACCCACTACCAACGTTTGTTGGATCATATCAAACCGGATGTCGTGCACATCATGGCGGATGGCAAAATCATCAAATCCGGTGGGCCGGAATTGGCGCTGGAAGTTGAAAACAACGGTTATGCCGACCTGTTGGCTGAGGTGGCCTGATGAAGATGTTCACCCCCAAGACCACGGTGAAATCCAAGGCAAAGATGGACGTCACGCATTCGCTGATGGCGCATTTTCCTGCGCCCGATGGCACTGACTGGCTGTCCAAAGCGCGGGCAGATGCCACCGCACGGGTCAACGCAATGGGATTGCCTATCGCGCGCGATGAATACTGGAAATACACTGACCCTGCGCCCATGAACGCCACGGACCCAATGTTCAGCGGTCCCTCGGCGGCCAGCGATGTGTTTACCGGGGCGGACGCTGTGACCATCACGTTAATTGACGGTGTGGTGCAGGGCGATTTGCCCAAAGTGGATGGCTTGGAAATCGCACTACTTTCCGACGCCGCGCAAGCCGATATTCACTGGGTGCAAGATACATTTGGCGTTCTGGAAGCCGCGTCGCAAGGCAACGTGGAACGCCCCTATGCGGCGTTGAACACCGCCATCGCCACGCAAGGCGTTTTCATCAATGTGACAGGCGAGGTCAAAACACCAGTGCGTTTGGTGTATGGGTCGGACGGCGGGCAATGTAATCTGCACCATGTTGTGAAACTGGCGGCGGGCGCATCTGCCACGTTGCTGGAAGAAGGCACGATGGCCGCGCGGTCGACATCTGTGACCGAAGTGGTGGTGGAAGACGCCGCGACCTTTGATCATCTGCGTTTGATGATGGACGTGGCGGACCGTCAAACCGTGACCCATATCTTTTCCCGCTTGGGCGAAGAATCCACCTTCCGGTCGTTCACATTAACGTCTGAGGGTGCATTGACCCGCAACGAAGCGGTGATCGATATCAACGGCGACAACGCCACTGCCCACATCGCCGGTGCGTGTTTGGGGGACGGGGATTTTCACCACGATGACACAGTTTTCGTGACCCACGACGCCGTAGATTGTGAAAGCCGACAAGTGTTCAAAAAGGTCTTGCGCAACGGGGCCACCGGGGTGTTCCAGGGCAAAATCCTGGTGAAACCCGGCGCCCAGAAAACAGATGGGTACCAAATCAGCCAATCGCTTTTGTTGGATGATGACAGCCAATTTTTGGCAAAGCCGGAACTTGAAATCTATGCCGATGATGTGGCCTGTTCGCACGGGTCCACTTCCGGGGCCATTGATGAAGATGCGCTGTTTTATCTGCGTTCACGTGGTGTACCCTATGGCACTGCGGTGGATTTGTTGACTTTGTCGTTCCTGGCCGAAGCGATTGAAGAAATCGCCGATGATCGCTTGGCAGAAATTGTTCTGGCGCACCTGGAAGAAACACTGTCGGCGCGTCGGTAAGTGGCTATCACATTGGATATTGTCCGGGCGCACCGTCGACCGCGCGCGGTCATGGCAAAACTATTGTCCATGGGCCAGCGCGAGGACAGGGCCGTGGCCATCGTTATGGCGGCCTGCGTTGTAATGTTCATGGCCCAATGGCCGTGGCGCGCACGCCAATCGTTTGAAACGGGAACGCCCCTCAGCGATTATATCCAAAATGACATGTTCGCTTTGGTCTTCTTTTTGCCGCTTGTGCTGTATGGCTTGGCAGCGCTGATGCGTGTTCTGGCCATGCCCTTGGGCGGAACCGGAACGTGGTATTCTGCCCGCCTTGCCCTGTTTTGGGGGATGCTGGCCTCCACGCCATTAATGATATTGGCTGGTTTGACCAAAGGATTTATCGGGCCGGGGCCTGCCAACACCAGTGTCGGGGTGGCTTGGTTCGCGGTCTTTTTATGGATTTGGCTGTCATCCAGCTGGGAGGCGGAAACGCAATGACCAATTTGCTTGATCTCTATGTCCTGACAGTGCGGGAGCCGCGCTTGGCCGCGCAATCCATTTTGCGGTTGCACCTGTCGCCTGCGTCTAGTGTTGCTGCATTGGTGGTGGCCATGATCGTGGGGGTGTTAATCAGCACCTTTATTCAATCCCTTGTGGGCCAGACTGACCCAGCCGCTGCAGCCGCTGCGGGGATTGAGTTTACGCGCCTCAGCCCATTGGGCACTTTTGGGGTTACCATGGGGGCGGCCAGCGTGATGGTGGCGGTGATTTGGTTAATAGGATATGCCTTTGGCGGCACAGGCGGGATCTTCCCCATTATGGCGCTGATGGCTTGGGCGGAACTGTTTAATTCTACATTGCAGGCGCTGGCCGTGCTGGTGGGGCTGATTGTACCCTTGGCGGGCGCGGTTTTGGTGCTGGCAGTGGTGGTTTTGGTGCTGCGCGCTTTGGTGAACTTTGTGCAAGAAGCGCACGGGTTTGAAAGCTTTGGCAAAGCCGTTGCAGTGTTCATCTGCGCGCTGCTTCTGGGGGCCTTTATCCTTTCCAATTTGGCAATTTTCACCGGCTTCGTCCGGGTGGTGGAGGTCGTATGACCCTGGATATCCAAAAAATCCGCAGTGATTTCCCGATCCTGTCCCGGCAAGTGAATGGCAAGGACTTGGTATATTTGGACAACGGGGCGTCTGCCCAGAAGCCACAAGTGGTGATTGATGCCGTTACTCGCACCTATGCCCATGAATATTCTAATGTTCACCGAGGGTTACATTACCTTTCTAATGTTGCGACCGATGCATATGAAGCGGTGCGTGGCAAGGTGGCCACCTTTCTGAATGCGCCGTCCGAAGATCATATCGTGTTCAACACCGGCACCACGGAAGGCATCAACTTAGTGTCTTACGCCTGGGCCGCGCCGCGACTTCAGGCGGGGGATGAAATCATTTTGTCCATCATGGAACACCACGCCAATATCGTGCCCTGGCATCTCCTGCGTGAACGTTTGGGGGTGAAGCTGGTTTGGGTGGACGTGGACGCCAAAGGCGACTTGGACCCACAAGCCGTGATCGATGCCATGACCCCGCGCACCAAGCTGGTGGCGATCACCCATATGTCTAATGTGTTGGGCACGGTCGTGGATGTCAAAACCATCACAACAGCGGCCCATGCCCGTGGCGTGCCAGTCTTGGTGGATGGCAGCCAAGCCTCTGTGCACATGCCCGTGGATGTGGCCGATTTGGGCTGCGATTTTTACGCCATTACAGGGCACAAATTGTACGGACCATCGGCATCGGGTGCGATTTATATCCACCCCGATCGCATGGCTGAAATGCAGCCATTCATGGGCGGCGGCGACATGATCAAAGAAGTGCACCGCGACACGGTGACGTGGAACACTGGCCCGATGAAGTTTGAGGCGGGCACCCCTGGAATCGTGCAACAAATCGGCCTTGGCGCCGCTTTGGACTACATGATGGACATTGGCATGGAAAACATCGCCGCCCACGAAGCGCAATTACGCGACTACGCGGTGGACCGTTTGACCGGGCTGAATTGGCTGAACGTGCAGGGCACATCCGCCACCAAGGGGGCGATTTTTTCCATGACATTAGATGGCATGGCGCACGCGCATGATGTGTCCACGATTTTGGATAAAAAGGGCATTGCGGTGCGGGCCGGTCATCACTGCGCACAGCCGTTGATGGAATTCCTGGGCGTGCCCGCCACGGCGCGCGCCAGCTTTGGCATGTACAACACCATGGCAGAAGTGGATGCTTTGGTGGACGGTTTGGAATTGTGCCACGACCTGATGGGTTAGGGCGCTTTGGG
>JAHDCP010000111.1 GCA_020629775.1 Planktomarina sp. | reverse complement strand
CCCGATTTTTGCGCCGATTTCTTGGATCGGGCGTTTCTTGGCCGCGCGGGCGATTTCGATGTCTGATTTGAAAGCCATGGTCCGGTTCCCTTGAAGATATAGGATATGTCTAGTCCGCACTACGCCTGTTGTGACCAAATCAACTCCTCAAATCCGACCTAGATTAAGAATACTACGGCATGCATCGCGCATCTGTGACGCTCATAGGAAACGGAACGGCCCAAAATGGCCCCAAAGTGAACACGGACACTCCGCGAATCTGCCCAAGCTCAAAAATAGACCGTGCTACAGACTGCCAAAGAAGGACCCCAGTCATGAAGAAAGCAATGAACGGATTTATCCTGTGCATGCACGTCAACGCCATCGCTGTGGGTGGTTACTTGGTGACGGCTGTATTCACCTGACGCGCGGGGGCGCTTACGCCCCACCTTGCCAGGGCCGCTGGCCCGGCACGTGTAAACGCAACTGATCCCCCAGGGCCAATTGGCCCGGGCGTTCCACCCACGCGGTGACACCGCGTTTCCCCTGGGCCTTATCCTTGAACGCTTTGCCATGTCCGGGCCGGTCCCGTTCAATGGTCATGGCAATCTGGTGGCAGGGGAAATTTTGCATATCCACGATCAACGTTGTTTTATTTTCCGCCTGCAGCCGGGACGACGGGGGGATATGTGAAAAGTCAGGCAAGCCCTTCACCACGATATTGGCGCCCAACCAGGTCGGATCAAACGCCTCGAGCCCCAGGTCTGCGGCGATTTCGTCAATCTCCTCCTGGCTGACAATGCTGACCTGGCGCACGTTGGCGATGGGCGTGCCTTTGGTATGTTGGGACAACACCCTGGCGTCAGATGCCCGAAACCGCCCCGAATGGGGGGCATCCAACGGGCCGTCCCAATCAATATGCAGCGTATCTGCGGAATACCCGTCCACCTCAAGGGTTTTGCGGTCGTGTACCAAACCGAGCCAAGTAATTTTGCAGGTGTGATCTGTGGGGATAAGGGCAGGCATAAATTTCCTCCGTTTCAATCCAAGGTTGCAAATAATTGCACGCCAATGCAATGGTATTCACCACAAAAAAGCCCCGGCGCAAGGGCCAGGGCTCTTGGTTTAAACCGGTTCCGGGTCCATGCCCGCATCTGGCGATTTGGGCTTGGTTTTCGGAATGGCCGTAACCGATGGCGCGTTGCCATCTGTTTTGTCCGGCGTGCCATCATCATCTGGGCCTTTGGGCGGTTCACCCGCCATAACCCGTTTAATATCTTCACCGGTCAAGGTTTCGTATTCCAACAGCCCTTGGGCCAAGCGTTCGAATTCCGTTTTGTGCTTTTTGATCAGCTTCAACGCGGTTTCGTACCCGGTTTGAATGAAATCACGCACTTCGGTTTCGATCAGTTCTTTGGTGGCAGCGGACACCGAGAATCCAGAGGTCCGGCCGTTGTACCCTTCGTGGGCTTCGGAATAATCGATATTGCCCACTGCATCCGACATGCCCCAGCGCATCACCATGGCCCGGGCCATTGACGACGCTTGCTGAATGTCACCCGAAGGACCAGACGAGACGCGTTCTTCGCCATATTTGTAAATTTCAGCCGCTTTGCCCGCCATGGTCATGGCCAGCTTGTCCACGCATTCATCGCGGTGCCACTGCATTTGATCCATTTCGGGCAAAGACATCACCATGCCGCCTGCGTTGCCGCGTGCGATGATGGTGGCTTTGTACACCGGATCACAGCCCGGCAGTTTCATCCCCACCAGGGCGTGCCCGGCTTCGTGATACGCCACTTTTTCCAGCTGTTCCTTGGTGCGCACCATGGACCGGCGTTCCGCACCCATCAGGATCTTATCCTTGGCTTTTTCGAATTCTTCCATTGTGACAAAACGTTTGCCCACACGGGCCGCCATCAGCGCGGCTTCGTTCACCAAGTTGGCCAAGTCTGCACCTGAAAAGCCGGGACAACCGCGCGCGATGATCCGCAGATCAACGTCTGGGCCCAGGGGCGATTTGCGAGCGTGAACCCCCAAGATCCGTTCCCGGCCGCGCACGTCTGGATTTGGCACCACGACTTGACGGTCAAACCGGCCTGGACGCAGCAATGCAGGGTCCAGAACGTCTTTGCGGTTTGTGGCCGCAACGATGATGATGCCTTCGTTGGCTTCAAAGCCGTCCATTTCTACAAGCAATTGGTTCAGTGTCTGCTCGCGTTCGTCATTGCCCCCGCCGTAACCGGCCCCACGGGCGCGACCCACAGCGTCGATTTCATCGATGAACAAAATACATGGCGCGTTCTTTTTGGCCTGTTCAAACATGTCGCGCACACGGGATGCCCCAACGCCCACAAACATTTCCACAAAGTCGGACCCAGAGATGGAAAAGAACGGCACGCCAGCTTCGCCCGCAATGGCCCGCGCCAACAGGGTTTTACCAGTACCGGGAGGGCCCTCAAGCAAGGCACCTTTAGGGATTTTACCACCCAAGCGGCTGAACTTTTGCGGGTTGCGCAAGAATTCTACGATTTCTTCCAATTCTTCTTTGGCTTCGTCGATTCCCGCCACGTCGTCAAAGGTGACTTTGCCTTCCTTTTGGGTCAGCATCTTGGCACGGGATTTGCCAAAACCCATGGCCCCGCCTTTGCCGCCGCCTTGCATGCGGTTCATGAAGAAGATCCAAACCCCGATCAGCAGCAAAATCGGCAGAAGCGAGAACAACAAAGCTTGAAACCCTGATTGTTCTTGGGCCTCTGCGGTGACTTCCACATCTTTTTCGATCAACAGCTCTGCCGCGTTGGCACCGACTGGCACGATCGACACAAATTGTTTGCCACCCACGGTGTAAACCACCTGTTCGCCATCGATCGTGGCACTGGTGACCGTGCCCGCATCCACGGCATCCACAAAATCGGAATAACTGCGTTCCGAGCTTTGAGTGTTTGAGTCGCCTGAAAACAGGCTGAAAAGGGCCATCAAGACCAGGAATAAAACCAGCCAGAAGGCGACGTTACGCATATTACCCAAGGGAATTCTCCTCTCCGAGACGGGGATGAAGCCCCCGCGCGGCTTACCCCTAAGATAGAGATGTCTGACCTGACTTCAATGGATAACCTGCGATTGCCAGACGGGACGGATCAGCGCAGCCTGATCGGGCCCTGCCACCAGCTGCGTTCCGCGCCACAAACCCGGCAATCCGACCCGCGCGGCAAAAGGCAGTTTGGGTAATCCATCTTTCAGCGCCGCCTGTCCTGATTGACCCAATGCCGCAATGTGTAGATCGGGTTCTTCGGAGTCAAACCGCCAGCGGTCATCCCACAGATCGGGGGGCGCGCATGTCAGATCTGAAATTTGGGCGGGTTCCCGAAACATCCACAATGTGGTGCCATCGCGCACGGACTGCACCCCGGCCAAAGTGCCCCCCTTGGGGTCATGCAGCAGGGTTTTGATTCCATCAAAACGCGGCGCGTAATCCCCGCCCGCGATCCCTTGGATCAATTGTCCAATCAACCGGGTTTTTAATTCCTTGGGAAATTCCGCCAAGCGGTTCATATCCACACTCGCGCACCCCATAACCACGGTCACAGTTGCATCAAACGCTTGCCCCACGCCCCAAGCCAGGGCGGTGCGCGCATCAGACATGCGGGCGGCAGTGTCCGCCAAACGGTCTGTGCCCAGCCCCAAGTCATCCAACAGCGGTGCGGCTTGGCGCATTTTGATCCGGTCATATCTGGGATCGTCATTGCTGGGATCATCAATCCAAACCACTCCATGGTGGTTCAGGTAATCGCGCAAATCTGTCCGGTGATATTCCAACAATGGGCGTACCCAAGTGATATCGCCGCGCAGTACTTGGGGGGTCATTCCCGCCAAGCCATCTACACCGGACCCACGCGCCAGGCGCAACAAAAACGTTTCGGCTTGGTCATCTTTGGTATGGCCCATGGCAATGTGGGTCAGCCCTGCCGCCGCCGCCCAATCTGTCAAAGCCGCAAAGCGAGCAGCGCGGGCGCGGGCCTGGATGTTGGCCCCCGGTGCAAGGGTGACTGGTAAAATCGTATGGGGCACACCCAGGTCCGCACAGATATCGGCCACAAAGGCCGCTTCCGCTGCGGCTTCAGCACGCAAGCCGTGATCCACAGTGGCAACCTGAACGGCCAGTTTCAAATCCACCGCCAAAAGGCGCAGCAAAGCAACGGAATCCCCACCGCCGGACACGGCGAGCCCCACGGCAACATCTTTCGGAAAATCAGCTGCCCGCGCCCGAAGCGGGCCCAGGTCGATCATTCACACCCCAAATCGGCCATGGCCGTTAAGGCCGCCGTGGCCGCTGCACTGCTGGGGAAGCGGAATTCAACTTCTGCCAAGGTCACACAGGCCTCGCGGACTTGGCCCAACATGTTGAACGACAGCGACAGGCGGAACAAAGCATCGGCGGCCAAAACGCTTTTGGGATCTGCAGAATAGGCATTCAAGAACGCCCGTGCTGCATCCTTGTGGGCGTCCAGTTCCACATGGGCTTGGCCCATCAACAAGAACGCTTGTTGCGTGATGGGCCCCCCTGGATAAGCTTGGGTAAAGTCTTGGAACATGTCCACCGCTGACGCCGGATCGCCGCCATCCAGCATGGCTTTTGCAGAATCAAATTCGCGCTGTTCTGTGACGGTCATTACAACACCGCTTTGCAATACATCTGATGGGGTGCCGCTAACAGTGCCTTGGCCATCACAGGCCGGATCCAAAGTGCACAACCGCACTTCCAGCGCATCTAACTGGGCGTCATGGGATGCGCCCATCTGGGCAATGCGGAATTCCAACTGTTCCATTGACTGCGTCAAAGACTGCAACTTGGCTTCAATCTGATTGACCCGGTCGATCACAGCCCCATCGGGCAATTCCCAGGCAGAACGGGTGGTTTGCAGTTCCGCATTCAGCGCCTGTAAATCGCCGCGCAACTTGGACAAATCCTGGCGTATATCGGCAAAGGTTTCCGCTTGGGCCCCAAGATTAAATGGGGTCAGCGCGCACATCACCAGGGCGAAAAACTGTGCGCGCATAAAAACCCCCTTAGCTGATGCCACCCGCCAGCACGGTCACCGCGCGACGGTTCTTGGAATAACAATCTTCATCACTGCACACTTCCGTGGGGCGTTCTTTGCCGTAGCTTAGTGTGCGTACGCGGTTCGGGTTAATGCCACCCGCCACCAAATAGTTGCGCACCGCTTGCGCACGGCGCGCCCCCAAGGCCAAGTTGTATTCGCGGGTGCCCTGTTCGTCGGCATGGCCTTCGATCACAACACTGTAGCTTGGGTTGGCTTTCAACCACGCAATTTGGCCGTCCAAAGTGCGTTTGCCCTGTTCGGTCAGTACGTGTTGGTCCACGTTGAACAAAACCCGGTCGCCAACTGTCTTGCTGAAATATTCTGGCGAAGACGGGCTGAGTGTCGTTTGGGTGACCACAGGTGTGGCGGGTTTTGTGGTTTGCACGGGTGGCTGCAAATCAGCCGGGCGCTGTGTGGGTGTTGTAGCCACATATTCGGGCTCATCCGCGCCAAAGATCTTGGCGCAGCCCGTCAATGACAAAGTTGCCAGAAGAAGTCCTACATAAATTTTCATGGCGTTCACGCCTCCAATTTCGCTCGATTAGCATATTCTTTGGGCATTGCCCATTGGGGTTGGGTCAAATTCGCGGGCCCGTTGTCTTTATTGCACAGGCCCCCAAGTGGGATCAGATGCAGGGGATGACAGCTTGACGGACCGCAAGTTCCGGCCTGTGATATCCACCGAATACAGACCCGCCGCCCCACTTGGGCCTTGGGTTTCGCGGGTGAACATGATCACCCGCCCATTGGGCGACCAGGTTGGTCCATCGTCCAAAAACGATGCACTTAAAAGCCTCTCATCAGATCCATCCACGCGCATAACGCCGATGCCAAAGCGGCCTTTGGTCTGCTTAGTAAAGGCAATCAAATCCCCGCGCGGCGACCAAACGGGGGATCCGTACCGGCCTTGGCCAAAAGAAATGCGCTTTGGCTCCCCACCCGAGATGGGCATGGTATATAACTGCTGGGTCCCGGACCGGTCACTTTCAAACACGATCCGCTGGCCGTCCGGAGAAAAACTAGGGGCGGTTTCGATAGATGGGGCGTTGGTCAACCGGGCAGACCGGGCCGTGGCCACATCCAACAAAAAGATGTCTGTATTGCCACCCATTTCAAGCGAATATACCACTCGATCGCCATTGGGCGAAAAGCGCGGGGAAAACGCCATGGCCCCTTGCGGGGTGGGCAATACGCGGCGTTGAACCGATGCCACGTCCATCAGGTAAATCTGCGGGAAACCGCTTTCATAACTGGTATACAGAATTCGGCGGCCATCTTTCGATACCCGTGGCGCAAAGACCAAGGCACTGCTGTCGGTCAAAAACTGCACATTGGCACCATCGTAATCCATGATCGCCAAACGTTTGCGGCGATTGTCTTTGGGGCCCTTTTCGGACACGAATACCACCTTACTGTCAAAGTATGGCCCTTCACCCGTGATGCGGCTGTACACTTGGTCGGCCACTTTGTGGGCCATGCGCCGAACTGCGTTGGCGGATCCGGCCAATTGAAGCCCCTTCCCCAGTTCTTTGCCGGAAAAAACATCGAACACGCGGAACTTTACAGTCAACTTACCAGCACCATCCACATTCACGGCCCCAGTGATCAAAGCCTGGGCGTTGATGGCGCGCCAATCTGCATACCGCACTGGTTCGGCAAATGTTTTGCGTTGGGCCACAAAGGAACTGGCGGGCAATTCCCGGAACAAACCGCTGCCGGTCAGATCGGCGGCAATGACTTTCGTCAACTGTTCCGCCACTGGGCCCGCGGCCAAGGTTTCCGCTTCAAACGCCGGCACGGCATAGGTCAGGGGTTCAATCACCCCATCCGTGATTTCAATCCGCAAAGGCCCACTTTGGGCAAAAGCCCCGGCCGCAAGCCAGACAGACACCATCATCGTTGCCAAAAAACGCATCATTATTTTGCCCTCATGCTTTCGGGGTTGAACACCAATTCCAAGGATTGCCAAAATTCAAACTTTTCTGGCGGCAAATCAAAACCATTGCGCCCGCATTCCAAAATGCCACGACGCGCCGCCTCATAGGCTTGGGAGGCCCCAGCTTGGGTGCCTTCCAGGGTTTCAATCAATTCAATACTGCTGGGCACGGGCTTGCCGTCACGGGTCAATTGCACCGCCACAACGATCTTGGATGCCAAAGCATCCGTCGACAAAGAGCCCACGTTCCAGCAATGCATCTGCAACTGCAAACCGCGCAGTTCTGCACTGGTCAACGGTTCAGGGGCGGCTTGCTGCGTGTCACTGGCCCCCGCCATGGCTTCTGCCAAGGCGGCAGCAACGGCACTGTCATCGGTGCTGTTGTCGGGGGCTGGGGCTGGTGCCGGGGTGGGTTCCGCCACCGCCGCCGTTCTGGCGGGCCGCCCCACGGGCCGCATGGCCGTTTCAGGCGCACCGGTGGGCGTTTGCGCATCCGTGACAATTTCTGTGGCCGTGGCTACTTGGGTTTGCGCCACATCCGCTTGGCTGGCTG
>JAHDCP010000110.1 GCA_020629775.1 Planktomarina sp. | reverse complement strand
TGGTGTCGATTGGCACATTTTCCTGGTCGTCCATCGCCAACCTGCGCGACCACCCGCGGTCGTCTTCCATCGTTATGTTGGCGACAGTGTTTTTCGTGATTTACACCCACAACTTGGCCATCGGTGTTTTGGTGGGCGTTCTGTTGTCGGGCATATTCTTTGCTTGGAAAATCTCTCAATTGTTCCGCGTATCCACGGATGTCACTGCCGATGGACGGCACCGCACATACACAATTGAAGGGCAGTTGTTCTTCGCCAGTTCTGAAGACTTCATGAAGGCGTTTGATTTCAAAGAAGCCCCCGAAAACGTGACCATCGATCTGAGCCGTGCACATATCTGGGACATTTCTTCCATCGCGGCTTTGGACATGGCGATCCTGAAATTCCGCCGTGAAGGGGCCAAGGTAGACATCATCGGCCTGAACGAGGCATCCGAGACAATCGTTGACAGATTGGCCGTTCACGACAAACCTGGTGCCATGGACGATCTGCTGGGCCACTAAGGGGGGCATATCCATGACAACCAATACATTAATCGCCTTGGTGGACGGGTCTGCTTATTCCGAAAGCGTGTGCCACCATGCGGCTTGGATTGCCGGACACAATGATTGGGCGGTCAAGATTTACCACGTGCTGTCGCGCCGTGACGGGTTGGAAAACCAGGATCTGTCTGGGGCCATTCGGTTGGGCGCGCGCACGCGGTTGTTGGAACAACTGTCCAGCCTGGATGAAGAACGCGCGAAACTGGCCAAAGAACGCGGTCGCGCCATTTTGGAGGACGCCCAGGCAATCGTCCGGGCGGCAGGGGATATCGACGTGGAAACCCGGTTGCGCCACGACGACCTGGTGGAAACCATCACTGCCAAAGAAAACACCGGCGATATGATTGTCATCGGCAAACGCGGCGAAGCGGCAGGCAATGCAAAAGACCACCTGGGGTCGAACTTGGAACGCATTGTGCGCGCATCGCACCGCCCAGTGCTGATCGCCAACCGCGAATACCAAGAAATCCAGTCGATTTTGGTGGCGTTTGATGGTGGCCCGTCATCGCGCAAAGCGGTGGAGTACATCGCCGCCAACAGCATCTTTAAGGGCAAGGCGGTGTCGTTGGTATTTGCTGGCGAACCTGTGTCAGACACCCTGCGCCACTTGGAACAGGCCACTGCCACACTGGAAGCTGCGGGCTTTGACGTAACTGTCGTCAAACGGGACGGGGACCCTGAAACCGTGCTGGCGGACATTGCATCCCAAGATGGGCACGAACTTTTGGTCATGGGCGCATACGGCCATTCGCGCGTGCGCACTTTGCTGATCGGGTCCACCACCACAGCGATGATCCGGTCTTGCAAAGTGCCAGTGCTGATCGTGCGGTAAGTGCGTGCGGCAATACCGGTTCCCTTGCGCATCTGTTGCGAAGGGTCAGGCGTTAACGGAATGTTCAAACCAACCTAACCCCCCAAACCGATGGTGCATTCCGACCGGGTGGTCGTTTGCCGTGGATGGCTTTGTGGCACTATGCCCCAATCAAGACGCGATGGCTTGTTTGAAGGACACCAGCTTTTTTCGTTTTTCGTCCCACAAATGAAGCCGTGCGTTTTGAAAGCTTTCTTTGATGGTCATCCGGTTGCTGGTGGCAAGCACTTGGTGTTCGCGCAAAACCTCGGGCAGGCGATAAAACGGGATCCGGCTGAACAAGTGATGCACGTGATGAATGCCGATGTTGCCGCTGATCCATTGCAAGATGGGTGGCAAAACATAATGCGAACTGCCGTCCAGTGCCGCAGTGTGCAAATCCCAATCAGCGTTTTCTTCCCAATGCGTATCTTCAAATTGGTGCTGCACATAAAACAGCCACACCCCTGCGGTTGCGGCCAGCAGTGTAGATGGCAGGAAAATCAACAGGATCGGCATGGCACCGCCAAAATAGTAAATGACCGAAAGGGCGGCAAAAATCACTGCCGTGGTGCCCAAGGAACTGACCCAGTATTTGGCCTGGTTGGTCAAACCCAGGGGTATTCGATTTTGCAAAAAGAAAAGATACCCTGGTCCCAAACCGAACAGCACCAGCGGGTGGCGGTACAGACGGTACAAAAGCCGCTTTACCGGCGTTCTGTTCAGGTATTCTGCAACGGTCAGGGTGTGCACATCGCCAATGCCGCGGCGGCCCAAGTTCCCGGCGGAACTGTGGTGCATCGCATGGGATCGCCGCCACACATCATAGGGCGTCAAGGTTGCGATACCAATGATGCGCCCCAGCCAGTCACACAGAACGCGGCTTTTCAAAAACGCACTGTGACCACAATCGTGTTGAATGACGAACAATCGCAACAAGAAGGCCGCGTTGCACACTGATATCGCCAGCGTCAGCCAGGGGCTGATTGCAAGGGCCTGCCACGCCAGTGCCCACAGTAATACGAAAGCACCCAAAGTAACGCCCAATTCAAAGCTGCTTCGTGCCGTGTTGGGTTCGCGATAGTTCGAAAGAATTTTCACCCAGTCACGGGCTGCATCCGAAGGGCCGATGGACGCGTTGATTTCTTGTGTCATTTTGAACTTTCGCTGAGGCGTTGCCAATGTGCTAAACGAAGTGAGCAAATGTACAACAACCAAAGCAATGTGTTGCGCGCACACTTCGCGGGCAAATCGCGTTTTTGATCGGTTTCAAGCCGGGTCTTGGTGAGATCTAGCCCATCATGCGCCAGGGTCTGTTTGCAAAAGTTCCCCATACACATCGCGCAGCACGTTCTTTTGCACCTTGCCCATGGTGTTGCGCGGTAACTCTGGAATTTGCACGTAGTGGGCGGGATGTTTGAACCGGGCCAGGGTTTTGGCCACAGCACCTGATATGGTGGTCATGTCCAAATCTTGCGGCCCATCCGCCACCAAGACCGCCACGGGCGCTTCCCCGAAATCTGGGTGCGGCAAACCGATGACGGCACTTTCCAGGACGCCGGGTTGTTGGTTCAAGACGACCTCCAACTCTTTGGGGTAAATGTTGAACCCGCCTGAAATTATCAGGTCCTTACCGCGCCCCACGATGTGCACGTACCCATCTTCGTCCATCCGGGCCAAGTCGCCCGTGATGAAAAACCCATCTGCGCGCAATTCTTCGGCGGTTTTTTCTGGCATTTGCCAGTACCCTTGAAACACATTCGGGCCGCGCACTTCGATCACGCCAATGTCGCCTTGCGGGACCTGTGAACCGGTGTCGGGGTCGGTGATTTTCAACTCCACGTCAGGCAAAGGGAACCCAACAGTGCCCGGACGTCGTTCCCCGTCAAACGGGTTGGAGGTGTTCATGTTGGTTTCCGTCATCCCGTACCGTTCCAGGATGCGCTGTCCTGTGCGCGCTTCAAAGGCATGGTGGGTATCTGCCAGCATGGGTGCGCTGCCAGACACGAACAGGCGCATATGGGCCGTCAGACCCGCAGTGAAGCGGTTGTCTGCCAGCAAGCGGGCATAAAAGGTTGGCACGCCCATCAACGCCGTGGCTTGGGGCATATGGGTGATCAGGGCATCCGTGTCGAATTTGGGCAGCCAAATCATCGACCCGCCCGTGGACAGCACGATATTGGTGGCCACAAACAGCCCGTGGGTATGGAAGATGGGCAGGGCGTGCAGCAGGACGTCGCGATCGGTAAAGCGCCACAGGTCCGCCAGCGTACGGGCATTGGACAGCAGGTTGCCCTGGGACAGCATGGCCCCCTTAGAGCGGCCAGTGGTGCCTGAGGTATAGAGGAAGGCCGCCAAGTCATCGGCGGTGCGGTTCACAGGTGTGAATTCTTGCGGTTGACCAACGGTCGCATCGTTAAAACTTCCGCAACCTTTGGCGTCCAACGTCAGAACGCGCGCGCCCAGGTCTGCGGCGATGGGGCTGAGAGTGTTTTCTTTGAGCGGGTCGCAGACCACAAGGCGCGCGCCACTGTTTTCTATGAAATAGGCGAGTTCGGTCCCTGTGTATGCGGTGTTCAGCGGCAGGAAGATCACGCCGGTTTGGGCGCAAGCCGCGTACAGCGCCAAAGCTTGGGGCGATTTTTCCACCTGGGCTGCCAACCGATCACCGGACACAAGGCCAGTGGCCACAATGGCATGGGCCATCTGTGCGGCCATTTTTAAAAACTGATCGTGGGTCCAAAGGGCGCCGTCTGGCATGTGCAAAAACGGCGTGTCTTTGCCTGCATGTTTGCCGAACAGTTCATCGTACAAAGGGTTGGCCATGGGGCACCTGTGGAATTGTAAGCTTTCACTAAAAGCGAAAGGCCCGGGGGTTTGCCCGGGCCTTTGTTTTGTTATCCGCCGAAATCGTCCAGCATGATGTCTTCTCGGTCCACGCCCAAATCCAACAGCATGTTGATGCAGGACTGGTTCATGATGGGCGGGCCACACATGTAATATTCACAGTCTTCTGGGGCAGGGTGGTCTTTGAGGTATTCTTCAAACAGAACATTGTGGATGAACCCGGTATAGCCCTTCCAATCGTCTTCTGGCTGGGCATCAGACAGGGCCACGTGCCAGCTGAAGTTGTCAAATTCTTCGTCCAGTTGGTCAAAGTCTTCTACAAAGAACATCTCTTTCTTTGAACGCGCACCGTACCAGAACGTGATCTTGCGGTCGCGGTTCTGCAAACGCTTCAGCTGGTCAAAGATGTGGCTGCGCATGGGGGCCATGCCGGCACCACCGCCCACAAAAACCATTTCTTTCTGGGTGTCGCGGGCGAAGAATTCACCGAACGGGCCAGAAATGGTGACTTTGTCACCGGGCTTCAGGTTGAAGATGTAAGAGGACATCTGGCCCGGGGGGATCCCTTCGGAACCGGGGGGGGGCGATGCCACCCGCACGTTCAACATGATCAAGCCCTTTTCATCGGGATAGTTGGCCATGGAATACGCACGTTCAATGCCTTCAGGCACAACTGACTTGTACTGCCACAGGTTAAAGCGGTCCCAATCTTCGCGGTATTCTTCTTCCACGTCGAATTCAGTGTAGGCCACTTCGTGGGCCGGGGCTTCAATTTGAATGTACCCACCTGCGCGGAAGTTCACGTCTTCGCCTTCGGGCAATTCCAGCACCAAGTTTTTGATGAAGGTTGCCACGTTTTCGTTGGACTTAACGGTGCATTCCCACTTCTTGACGCCGAACACCTCTTCTGGGACTTCGACTTCCATGTCTTGCTTTACAGCCACCTGACAGGACAGACGGTCACCGCATGCGGCTTCGCGCTTGGTGATGTGGCCTTCTTCTGTTGGCAAGATGGACCCGCCGCCAGAATGGATTTTCACTTTGCACTGGGCACATGTGCCACCGCCACCACAAGCAGACGGGACGAACAGCTTTTGTTCGGCCAGGGTTTGCAGCAATTTGCCGCCTGCAGGCACAGAGATCGTTTTTTCGCCGTTGATGGTGATGTTCACGTTGCCGCTGGACACCAAGCGGGACCGCGCTGCCAAGATGATTGTCACCAATACGAGTACGATGACGGTAAACAGGATAATGCCTAAACCGAATGTTGCCATTGGTCGCCTCCAGTTCCGGTTAAAGTTTCACGCCAGAGAAGGACATGAAGGCCATGGCCATCAGTCCGGCGGTGATGAATGTGATGCCCAAACCTTGCAGGCCGTCTGGGATATCAGAATATTTCAGCTTTTCGCGCACACCAGCCATGGCAGTGATCGCCAAGGCCCAGCCGAAACCAGACGCGATGCCATAAGTTACGGATTCTGCGAAATCATAGCTGCGTTCCACCATGAACAAGGACCCGCCCAAGATGGCGCAGTTCACAGTGATCAAAGGCAAGAACACGCCCAAAGCGTTATACAGCGGCGGGAAGTACTTATCGAGGACCATTTCCAAGATTTGCACCAGGGCCGCGATAACGCCGATGTAAGAAATCAGACCCAGGAAGGTCAGATCAACTTCTGGGAACCCAGCCCAGGCCAATGCGCCAGGGGCCAACAGGTTGTTCAAAATCAAGTTGTTGGCGGGAACGGTGATCGCTTGCACAATCATCACGGACACACCGAGGCCGATTGCTGTGGCAATCTTTTTGGACACCGCGATGAACGTACACATGCCCAAGAAGAAGGACAGCGCCAGGTTTTCTACAAAAATCGCCTTTACGGCAAGGGACAACAGGCCTTCCATTAGTGTGCCTCCACCGTTTGGATTTTATATTCACGTTCTTCGACTTGATCTGGTTTCCAAGCGCGGAAGCCCCAGATGATCAGGCCGATGATAAAGAACGCAGAAGGGGGCAGCAAAAGCAGGCCGTTTGGCACGTACCAGCCACCATTGTTCACTGTTTCAAGGATGGTCACGCCAAACAGGCTGCCAGATCCAAACAATTCGCGGATCACACCCACCATCATCAAGATCAGGCCGTAGCCCAAACCGTTACCGACACCGTCAATGAAGCTGTCGACGGGTGGGTTTTTCATGGCAAACGCTTCTGCGCGGCCCATCACGATGCAGTTTGTGATGATCAATCCCACAAACACCGAAAGTGTTTTGGAGATTTCAAAGGCATAGGCCTTTAGGATTTGGTCCACCAAGATCACCAAAGACGCGATCACCACCATCTGAACGATAATCCGAATGGATCCGGGGATATGGTTGCGCATCATGGAGATGAACATGGATGAAAACGCCGTCACGAAGGTCACAGCGATGGACATCACCAACGCCACTTGCAGGGACGATGTCACCGCCAGGGCCGAACAAATCCCAAGGACTTGAAGGGTGATTGGGTTATTGTCGACCATCGGGTCGATCAGCATGTCTCGTCTTGTTTGTGGCATCAGACGCCCCCTGCTTTCAGATTTTCAAGGAAGGGTGCATACCCTTCTTCCCCCATCCAGAACCGCACCAGGTTATCAACGCCGTTGCTGGTCAGGGTGGCCCCGGCCAATGCGTCAATGTGGTGGTCGGGTCCGGCAGAGGACACGCTTTTTGCAACGTTGATTTTCAAAACACCGGCGTCATCGCGCAGGGCTTTGCCCGCCCACTGGGCTTTCCAGCGGGGGTTGTCCACTTCCGCGCCCAAACCAGGCGTTTCTGCATGTTCATAGAACTGCAAACCGAAAATATCGTTGCCGTTTTCTTCCACGGCGATGAAGCCGTACAATGTGGACCACAGACCGTAGCCGTGGAGGGGCATAATAACCTTATCCACGCCGCCGGCGTCATCGCGCAGCAGGTAAACTGTTACGAATTTGCCCTGGCGCACGATGCCTGCGGGATCGTCGTCCAACGCCACAGATGTGGCTGGATCATCCGCGGCGGCACGGTCATCAAAAGTGGCAGCATCGAATTGATCAGTGAACTTGCCGGTGGCCAGTTCCAAAACCCGCGGTTCAAACGCGGCGAAGGATTCCAACACGTCTTTTTGCGGATCAAAGATGCCCGCGACCTGCAGAATGTTGACTTGCTTGTCTTTCAGCGCGTTGACCGCCTGCGTGGGACGCAAAGCCACCGCCGCTGCGGACACCACCATGGATGCCACCAAGCAAACAGATACGGCCGTGAACAGGGTTTTGCCTACGGAATCTGGCGGTGATGCCAGGAACCGGCCAATCGCCCCTTTAGGTTCAGGTTTTTTGTTATCTTCAGACATGGCGCCTCGCCCTGCGTTTAATGTTTGCTTGTACCACGAAATAGTCAATCAGCGGCGCGAACACGTTTCCGAACAAAATCGCGAGC
>JAHDCP010000109.1 GCA_020629775.1 Planktomarina sp. | reverse complement strand
AATTCGCGCTTCATGCGGTCAACCAAGATGTCCAAGTGAAGTTCGCCCATGCCTTTCATGATGGTCTGGCCTGATTCCAGGTCAGTTTCCACACGGAAGGAAGGGTCTTCGGCGGACAAACGCTGCAATGCGATGCCCATTTTTTCTTGGTCACCTTTGGTTTTTGGCTCAACGGCAATCTCGATCACGGGATCGGGGAATGTCATTGTTTCCAGAACCACCGGATCATTCACGGAACACAGTGTGTCACCCGTTGTTGTATCCTTCAGGCCACCCAGCGCAATGATGTCGCCGGAAAACGCTTCGGTGATTTCGTCCCGATCGTTGGAGTGCATGATCATCATGCGGCCAACACGTTCTTTTTTGCCTTTGGTGGAGTTCAGGAAGTTATCGCCTTTTTCCAATTTACCGGAATAGATCCGTGTAAATGTCAGCGAGCCCACGAAGGGGTCGTTCCAGATTTTGAACGCCAAAGCAGAGAACGGCATATCGTCGTCTGCACGACGCGCAATGTTACGAACTTCGTCTTCGTCGCCTGGCTTAAAGCCCATGTAGTCCACAACGTCCAACGGGGACGGCAGGTAGTCCACAACTGCGTTCAACAATGGCTGTACGCCTTTGTTTTTGAACGCGGAACCGCCCAATACTGGTACAAACGCCATGTCCAAGGTGCCCTTGCGGACCAACTTACGCAATGTGGCGATGTCAGGCTCGTTGCCTTCCAAGTATTCCATCATTGCTTCGTCGTCTTGTTCAACAGCGGCTTCCACCAGAACATTGCGCCATTTGTCAGCAGTGTCTTTCAGCTCATCGCGGATCGGAGCTTTGATCCAGGACGCACCCAAATCTTCACCCTGCCACAGCCACTCTTCCATGGTGACCAGGTCCACCAAGCCTTCCAGCTCAGTTTCAGCACCGATCGGGAATGCAACAGGCACGGCACGTGCGCCTGTGCGATCTTCCACCATTTCAACACACTTGAAGAAGTCTGCGCCGATTTTGTCCATTTTGTTCACGAAAACCATCCGCGGAACTTTGTAGCGGTCAGCCTGGCGCCATACTGTTTCTGTTTGTGGTTCAACGCCAGCGTTGGCGTCTAAAACACAAACAGCACCGTCCAACACGGCCAAAGACCGTTCAACTTCAATCGTGAAGTCAACGTGACCTGGAGTGTCGATGATGTTCAATCGGTGCTTGGGGCTGTCGGCTGTTGTGCCATCTTCGGTGCGTTCCCAGAATGTTGTGGTCGCAGCCGAAGTAATGGTGATCCCACGCTCTTGCTCCTGCTCCATGTGGTCCATGGTTGCAGCGCCGTCGTGGACCTCGCCGATGTTGTGCTCTTTACCTGTATAATACAGGATCCGCTCGGAACAGGTGGTTTTACCTGCGTCGATGTGGGCCATGATACCGAAGTTACGGTACAGCTCTAGTGGATATTCACGTGCCATATCTGTTCAACCTCTGTGGGGTTACCAACGGTAATGCGAGAACGCTTTGTTCGCATCGGCCATTTTGTGAGTGTCTTCGCGCTTTTTGACAGCGGAACCGCGGGATTGAACAGCGTCCAGCAATTCGCCAGCCAAACGTTCTTCCATGGTGTTTTCGTTGCGCGAACGGGATGCTTTGATCAACCAACGGATTGCCAAGGCTTCGCGTCGCTCTGGGCGCACTTCAACTGGCACCTGGTACGTGGCACCACCCACACGGCGGGAACGCACTTCCACGGCAGGTTTGATGTTATCCAACGCTTCGTGGAACAGTTCCACTGGGGCGCGCTTAACTTTGGTTTCTACGCGGTCCAAAGCGCCATAAACGATGCGTTCAGCAACGGATTTTTTTCCGTCCAGCATCAGGTTGTTCATGAACTTCGACAGTACCTTATCACCGTATTTGGCGTCGGGCAGAATTTCGCGTTTTTCAGCGGCGTGACGACGTGACATATCTCAAATTCCTTACTTAGGACGCTTCGCGCCGTATTTGGAGCGGCGCTGACGGCGGTCTTTCACGCCCTGTGTATCCAGAACACCACGCAGCACGTGGTAACGAACGCCTGGAAGGTCTTTTACCCGGCCACCGCGGATCAGAACAACAGAGTGTTCCTGCAAGTTGTGGCCTTCACCAGGGATGTAGCTGATCACCTCAAATCCGTTGGTCAAACGAACTTTGGCAACACGACGCATCGCCGAGTTCGGCTTCTTTGGCGTCGTTGTATAGACGCGTGTGCAAACGCCCCGCTTTTGCGGACATTCTTGCAAGTGAACCGATTTGGATCGGCGGATTTTAGGCTGGCGCGGTTTGCGGATCAGCTGTTGGATCGTTGGCATCGGCGGTTCTTCCCGTCTTTTACACATGTGTGGTGGGGCGTGACCCACCGGTTTCTATGGCCAGCGCCCGGGGCGTCCCCCGGTCACCAATTAGTTGCCCTTAAGGGCGAATGTCAGATGCCAAAGCACGACCAAAACCGCATCCCTTCCAATCATCCAGACGGGGCGGCGGGTATTCCAGAGGAACAGCAAACTGTTCTTGACCACTTTAAATTTTGATGTCGCACAACGGGGTATCCCCCGTGGCAGATGGGCGGCGTATATGGGGAGTCGCGGGACCTGTCAACAGCCCCTTACCCCTTGGGCGCGCGCCGTTCCCGGTTCAAAGCAAACAGCCCCGTTGCAACAACGATCACCGCACCGATCAGGGTCAAGGCATTGGGCCATTCATCAAAGAAAACATAGCCCAACACCAAAGCCGCCAAAAGGCCAGTATACCGGAATTGCGCGGTATACCCGATGTCACCGTGGCGCATCACCAAGGCAGATACAACATACCCCACAGATATCGCCACAGCGGACCCCACAAGCCCGATCCAGGCTGTTGGCGGCACTGGCCCCCAATCTTCCCAATACCCGGCGATAAACGCGAAAATAAGCACCATGGTGGCTGCTTGCAAAGACATCAGCTGGGCTGAAATAATCCGGCCCATCATCCGGGCAAAAATATCGCGGCCTGTCACGCAAATCACCCCACCAATGGCGTGAAAAGAATAAGAATTGAAACCTTCGCTTGTGGGTTGAATAATTAACATCACCCCCACGAATCCCACAGCAATGGCCAGCAATCGCCGCCAGCCCAAAGGCTCCCCCAGAAACAAAAAGGCGGCCAAAGTCACCGCCAACGGGAGCACCTGGAGAATCGCGGTCAAATTCACCAACTCCATGTTGAACAGCGCCTGCACAATAAAATAGGCGGCCCCCACTTCCGTAAGGGCGCGCAGCCACATGATGATGCGAATCTCGAACGGCATATCAACCCGGACCCAACCACGCTTCCAGGTCACCGCGATGCCCAGGAAAACCACCACCAAAGCTGTGCGCACAAACAGGGTTTGAAACACCTCCAACTGTCCGCCCAAAGATTTGATAAAGGCATCGTTGATGGCAAACAGCAGCATCGAAACCACCATCAGGCCAGCACCACGCAAGTTTTCAGTAAGGATCACGCGCCGTCCGTTTCACTGTTTAGGATGGGCGCCAAAGTAGATGGAAAAGCCCCTATTGCGATGGGTATCACGTCTTTTAACTTCAGGGCAGTGCTGTCATATTTTGCTTGGCGCGGGGCATCATTCCAGCCGTGCATTGTGCGCACAAACGAAGGTGTTTGCAGATCGGTGAACGTGCTGCACTTTTTAGGAACAAAACGGTGGTTCCAAGCATAGATATTACTGTGCCAGTTTATCGGGGCCGTTACGGACAAAGCCAACCCCAAAGGCAGATTTTCCCTCACTTCATAGATCGCCGGCGTGTCTTCTGAAATATCCAGGTAATATCCAAGATGATACGCAACGGCGACGGGTTCATTGGGGCTGATCTGGGTTAGGATGGCAGACTGTGCCCTTAGGCGCGCAACATATTCTTTGTCCACCATATCGTCGTCATCCAACCGAAAGGTTGTGCGGTGGGTGAAACTTAAGGGCGGTAAATGGCGCACCACTTTGTTGATCATTTTGAAATGCCTGTCTGGGGCCACTTCCACCACGCAGATATGTTCATGGGGATCAATCAAAGCCAACAAGCGATCTTTGTAGGCTTGGGGTAAATTCAGACCAATCAAGATAAGTGATAAGAAATCAGTATCTGTCTGTTCCACCAAAGACGGCAGGCAAAACTGTTCAAACAAGGCAAACCGCTGGTCCAGCCGTTCTGGGGCGTACAGCAACGCTTCGCAGTCTTCGATGCTTGATTGGGAGACTTCGAACGCATCCAAAGACGGAATGGAAAACCGGGTGATCCCGACAATCTGGTTTTCAAACATAGTGCCCGTCCTTGCTGTGCACCATCACTATGACACGGTGTTCTTAAAAAAGAAAAGGCCGCCCCGAAGGGCGGCCCTTTAGATTTGATTTGCCGCGGGGCTTAGTTGAACACGTCGTCGGCGGATGGACCGTCCGTCGTGGGCGCGGCCAATTGGGCGGCTTGTTCAGCTTCTGCACGGCGGGCCTCCAGAACAACATTGTCCCGGTCTTGCGCAACGCGACGCATTTTCTGTGTCGCACCACCGGTACCGGCGGGGATCAAACGACCAACAATCACGTTCTCTTTCAGACCAATCAGTTTGTCTTTCTTACCCTGCACAGACGCTTCTGTTAGAACCCGTGTGGTTTCCTGGAACGACGCAGCCGAGATGAACGAACGTGTCTGCAACGACGCTTTGGTAATCCCCAACAAGATGGGTTCGCCTTGGGCCAAACGCACGCCTTTAGCGGCGGCTTTTTCGTTGGCAGCATCGAATTCAGCTTTGTCCACATGTTCGCCTTTCAGCAATGTGGTTTCGCCGCTGTCGGTGATTTCCCACTTCTGCAACATCTGACGTACGATCACTTCGATGTGCTTGTCGTTAATCTTCACCCCTTGCAGGCGATAAACGTCTTGCACTTCGTCGATCATGTAGTCGGCCAAAGCTTCCACCCCCATGACCGCAAGAATATCGTGCGGGGCCGGGTTACCGTCCATGATGTAGTCACCCTTTTGGATGAAGTCACCTTCCACAACGGGAATGTGCTTACCTTTGGGCACCATGTATTCAACCTTGGTATCCGGATCATCGGCAGCTTCGATGGCAATACGACGCTTGTTTTTGTAGTCCTTGCCGAACCGTACGTACCCGTCGATTTCCGCGATGATTGCGTGGTCTTTGGGGCGACGTGCTTCGAACAATTCCGCGACCCGTGGCAAACCACCGGTAATGTCTTTTGTCCGACCACCTTCACGCGGGATACGCGCCAAGATGTCACCGGCTTGAACTTCTTGCCCATCTTCCATGGACAGAACCGCGTCCACAGACATTGGGTATGCCACTGGGTTGCCGTCGTCTTTCAACATCGGTTCGCCATCTGCACCCGCAATGATGATCTTCGGGGCCAGCTCGTTGCCTTTGGGGGCAGTCCGCCAGTCCATAACGATCTTCTGGGTCATGCCTGTCGCATCATCGGTTTCGTCCCGGACAGCCACACCAACCGTAAGGTCAGCATATTTTACCGTACCGGTTTTTTCCGCGATGATTGGCAATGTGAACGGATCCCATTCAAACAGCTTGTCGCCGCGTTCCACCATTTGGCCGTCTTTGACGAGCAGCGTAGAACCATAACCCGCCTTGTAGCTGACCACTTCTGCTCCACCCGCATCGGTCACAGCAACCACTGTTCCGCGGTTCATCAGCAACTGCTGACCAGCACTGTTTTCCAAGGTCACAGCGTTGCGCACAACGATTTTGCCCGCTTGGCTGGATTCTTGGAACGATTGCTGACCGCCACCTTGGGCAACGCCGCCGATGTGGAATGTCCGCATCGTCAACTGTGTGCCCGGTTCACCAATGGATTGCGCCGCGATGATGCCCACCGCTTCGCCCATGTTCACCTGGGTACCACGGGCCAAGTCACGGCCGTAACACGCGGCACAAATGCCGTCTTCGGTTTCACAGGTCAGCGGGCTGCGGATCAACATGGACGCAACGCCGGCCGCATCAACGGCGTCAGCTTTGCGTTCGTCGATCATTTCACCTTTGGTCAACAGCAGCTCATCGGTGCCAGGCTTCATCACGTCTTCTGCCGCAACACGGCCCAAGATGCGTTCCGCCAAGGACGAGATCACTTCGCCGTCGTTCACGGCGGCACGCGCTGTGATGGACCGTTCGGTCCCACAGTCAGGTTCGCGCACGATACAATCCTGCGCCACGTCCACCAAACGACGGGTCAAATAGCCAGAGTTAGCAGTTTTCAAAGCCGTATCCGACAGACCCTTCCGGGCCCCGTGGGTGGAGTTAAAGTACTCCAAAACGGTCAAGCCTTCTTTAAAGTTCGAAATGATCGGTGTTTCGATCGTTTCGCCATTTGGCTTCAACATCAAACCGCGCATACCGCCCAGCTGTTTCATTTGCGCGACCGAGCCACGGGCCTTAGAATCCGACATCATGTAAACCGAGTTCGGTTCCATCTCTGCGCCATTTTCGTCGTATTTCTTCGCAGAAATCGCATCCATCATGGCCACGATGACGGTTTCGTTACACTTCGACCAAGCGTCGACAACTTTGTTGTACTTTTCGCCTTGGGTGATCAGGCCGTCCATGTACTGTTGTTCAAAGCCTTTGACCTGCTCGCGCACGCCATTGACGATGTCCCACTTGTTGTCGGGAATAACCATGTCGTCCTTGCCGAAAGAAATCCCGGCACGGAACGCTTCACGGAAACCCATGGTCATGATCTGATCACAGAAGATAACGGACTCTTTTTGTCCGCAGTACCGGTATACGGTGTCAATGACCGTCTGAACTTCACCCTTTTTCAGCAGGCGGTTCACCAGATCAAACGGCGCCTTGGCGTTCTTGGGCAGCAAAGCCCCCAAACGCACGCGGCCAGGCGTTGTGTCGAAGCGCTTCATCACCTCGTTGCCTTCGTCGTCAATCTGCGGAATCCGTGCTTGGATCTTGGAGTGCAAGTGCACAATGCCCGCATCCAAGGCGTGTTCCACCTCCTCAATGGACCCGAAGACCATGCCTTCGCCCGTCATGCCAGCACGCTCCAAAGACGTGTAGTACAGACCCAAAATCATGTCCTGGGAGGGAACAATGATCGGCGCACCGTTGGATGGTGACAGAACGTTGTTCGTGGACATCATCAGAACGCGGGCTTCCAATTGCGCTTCCAAAGACAGCGGTACGTGAACCGCCATTTGGTCGCCGTCAAAGTCAGCGTTAAACGCAGAACACACCAATGGGTGCAGCTGAATGGCCTTGCCTTCGATCAACACAGGTTCAAACGCCTGGATACCCAAACGGTGCAATGTTGGCGCACGGTTCAGCATCACTGGGTGTTCGCGGATCACTTCGTCCAGGATATCCCAAACTTCGGGGCGTTCCTTTTCCACCAATTTCTTGGCTTGCTTCACAGTGGAAGACAGCCCCTTTGCTTCAAGTCGGCTGTAGATAAACGGCTTGAAAAGCTCCAACGCCATCTTTTTCGGCAAACCACATTGGTGCAGTTTCAGTTCCGGGCCGGTCACAATCACCGAACGACCAGAAAAGTCGACGCGTTTGCCCAAAAGGTTTTGACGGAAGCGACCTTGTTTCCCCTTCAGCATGTCAGACAAAGACTTCAACGGGCGCTTGTTGGCCCCTGTAATCACACGGCCACGACGGCCATTGTCAAACAACGCATCCACAGATTCCTGCAGCATCCGCTTTTCGTTCCGCACGATAATGTCCGGCGCGCGCAATTCAATCAGACGCTTCAAACGGTTGTTCCGGTTGATCACACGGCGATACAGATCGTTC
>JAHDCP010000013.1:18882-41688 GCA_020629775.1 Planktomarina sp. | reverse complement strand
TGTACCCGTCGGCGCACACGATCAGGGCGCGAAACGGGTTGTGGGTGTTCCACAGCTGCATGTTGGTGCTGTCGGTGGCGTAGCGGATGTTGAGGGGGTCAAACACCACCAAAGCGCCGTAGCCGCGCTGGTTTATCCCGTCCACCAGCCGCTGATGGCGGTAAGCGCGCATGGCGTCCAGGTTGGGCAGTTCCAAGCCCGCTGCTGCCCATTCATTAAACGCCAGCTGGGTTGGGCCGATTTCGATGCGGTCGTTGTCATTGGGGCTGCCGTCGCCCAAGGCGGGGCCGCGCGTTGGGTCAATTTTGCGGGTGTCGCGGTGGTGTTGGTTCATGGTCTGCCCCTTCGTGTGGTGCGGGCAGTCTGCGAATCCCTTTGGGCCTTGTCCGGTCTGATTGCGACATGGGGTGGGGGTCAGGGGGTCGCGCGCGTCTGTATATCGTGGGCCAAAACGCCTGTGGCCAACCGCCCTGCGCCGCCCATGACGGGGCCAAAGAACCACGCAGGCGCCAAAGAACGATCCATGCCCAAAGCCACGGTCAATGCGGTGCCTTCGGGGTGGGGCGCCACGGTATAGGTCAGGGTTTTGAACGTCACCCAATCAGCCAGGGGAGTAGTGTCCGACACGACGTGGAACACCGCGCTTGTATCGGTGCGGTCCATAACGCGCAGATGCAGATGCCCACTGCCTTCGCGCCCGTCAAAGCGCACCCGCCTGTTGGCCCCCAGCGCCATGCCTTCGTCCACCACCACGGCGGTAGGTTGAGGCAAGATATGCATTAACGCAGGCACGGGCAAAGATGGGGAGGCGGTCGTGCGCATGGTGGTCCAAACCTGTGCGGGCGATGCGGGTATCGTAACAGTGGTGCTTGGGGCCAGGCTTGCGGGTAATGTTAGGGCCGGGGTCGTGCCTTCTAAACTGGCCCCGGATAACAGAACCACGGCAACGCCAAAGCTGGCGGCATCGAACATTCGGCTGTCCGGGTCCGATCCCCCACGAATTTTAATCAACAATGCATCAATGCCTTGCAGCACCAATTTTACAAACAATCCAAGGATCAAAATCACCACGGCAATGACCGCCACACAGAACACCAGCCCCAAGCCCGCGCCCAAGAATTCCCCGACGTCGGCTTGAGCGGGCGTGGGGCCAAAGACTGACAGGGCCATCAAAACCCCCACCAACAGCGCCGCAGTTTGGGAAGTGCGGGCAAAGACCCGGGTCGCGAATCCAGGGCGCACCCCGCCGGTCAATTGCAGCCAAATCAGATGGATCAGCGCCACCAAGATAACCGGGGTTACGAACTGAATGCCGGTTTGAAACAGTCCCGTGGTGGAAACAAAGCCAACCCAGACCACCACCAATGTGGCGGCCAGAATATGGGGCATAAGAAACCAAAGGGGCATCGCGTTTCGTCCTTTTAGGTTGGCCCGAGGATATTCAGGGCAATTCCACCGGGCAAGCGTGTTGTGGGGCGGGTCGGGCCTGGGTTACAGGTTTGGTATGACCATTTTGCAAGACAGCTTCCCCTATGACGTGACCCCCAAACCGCTGCCGGGGATTGCGCCTTTGGTGCCCGTGGATGGTTGGGTGCGCCAGGATGAGGTGTTTGCCCAGCAAATGGCGCTGCGTGATCAATTGTTGGCCCAGCAGCGATCCAAAGTTCACAGCGACCATGGCGCCAGTCTTGCTGCTAAGGTCGAGGTTTTGGAAAACGTGCTGGCGATCGTGCGCCACAGACCGGGATACACCTTAACCCAAACCACAGTGCAGCGCCCCGATGGGGTGAAGGTGGCGCTGGACGATGATCCCCTAGTGGTGGCGGCACGGTTGGTGCAAGAAGACTTGCTGGTGCACGAAAAACCCCAAGGCGGGGACGAACACGTTCTGACCGCCGGGGTGCTGTGCTTTCCTGCCAGTTGGACCCTGGGGGAAAAGGCGGGCAACGCTTTGGTACGCATCCACAAACCCGTGGATGACTACCACCCCGATATCGCGCGCCGGGTGCAGCGGTTGTTCGATGGAATTCAGCCAGGGCGGCCCCTGTGGCGGCACAATGTTTTGCGGTATCGCCGTGCGGAGTTGTTCCAACCCCGATCTGAAATGGACCCGCGCCACGGGGATCAAGATTACGGCGGCGGCGATTTCGTACGCTCAGAACACCAAGCGCTGGTGCGTATGCCCAAAACAAGGGCGGTGCTGTTTGCGATCCATACCTATGTGGTGCTTGATCGCGCGAATGACAAAACGATTTGAAATTGATTCAGGACACCAGATGACTGCACCGCTTTTGTTGTTGCCCGGCATGATGTGCGATGCCCGCTTGTTTGAACCGCAAATCGCGGCCCTGTCGGAGGGGCGGACGGTATCTGTCCCATCATTGTCTGGGGCGCAAACCATTGCGGACCTGGCATCCCGCATTCTGGCGCAGGCCCCCGCGCAATTTGCCTTGGCGGGCCTGTCCATGGGCGGGATTGTGGCCATGGAAATCATGCGCCAAGCCGCAGATCGGGTGACCCATCTGGCGCTATTGGATACCAACGCCCTGGCGGATGCGCCGGAAAAGGCCCCGATCCGCGCCGCCCAAATGGATAAGGTTCGGGCGGGGGGATTGCGGGCCGTGATGCGTGACGAGATGAAGCCCGCCTATCTTGCCGAAGGCCCCAATCGCGCACAGGTCTTGGATTTGTGCATGGCTATGGCAGAAGATTTGGGCCCGCAGGTTTTCTTGGATCAAACCCTAGCGCTTTTGCACCGTGCCGATCAGCGGGACGTGTTAGCCGAAGTGCAGGTGCCAAGCTTGGTGCTGTGCGGGCGCGAAGACCAGTTGTGCCCCGTGGCCGCCCATACCGCCATGGCGGATTTGATCCCTGGGGCAGAGTTGGCTGTGGTGGACGGTGCAGGCCATCTGCCGCCCTTAGAACAGCCGCAGATCACAACCCAACTTTTGGTGGCCTGGCTGGCGCGGTGATCCAAAGCAGCGGCTTTGGCTTTGACCAATAAAAAAGGGCGCCCCGAAGGACGCCCTCTTTGATGCTGCCAGGGAGATTAGCAGCTGTAATACATGCCGAACTCAACCGGGTGTGGTGTGTGTTCGTAGTGCAGAACTTCTTCCATTTTCAGGCCGATGTAGCCTTCGATCTGGTCTTTGGTGAACACGTCACCTTCCAGCAGGAAGTCCATGTCTTTTTCCAATTCCTCCAGGGCTTCGCGCAAGCTGCCACAGACTGTTGGGATATCTGCCAATTCTTCTGGTGGCAGATCGTACAGGTCTTTGTCAGATGCTTCACCTGGGTGAATTTTGTTTTTGATGCCGTCCAAGCCAGCCATCAGCAGGGCGCTGAAGCACAGGTATGGGTTGGCAGATGGGTCGGGGAAGCGGGCTTCCACGCGCTTGGCTTTGGGGCTTTCGGCCCATGGAATACGCACACAGCCAGACCGGTTACGGGCAGAGTATGCGCGCAGAACGGGGGCTTCGAACCCGGGGATCAAACGCTTGTAGGAGTTTGTAGATGGGTTCGTGAAGGCGTTCAGGGCCTTGGCGTGGTGCAGGATACCGCCGATGAAGTACAAGGCTTCGTCGGACAGATCGGCATATTTGTCACCAGCGAACAGGGGCTTGCCGTCTTTCCAGATGGACATGTTCACGTGCATGCCTGTGCCGTTGTCGCCCGCGATGGGTTTTGGCATGAAGGTTGCGGATTTGCCGTAAGCGTGGGCCACATTGTGCACCACGTATTTGTACTTTTGCAGCTCATCTGCTTGCTTGGTCACTGTGCCAAAAATCAGGCCCAATTCGTGCTGACAAGACGCCACTTCGTGGTGGTGTTTGTCCACTTTCATGCCCAACCGTTTCATGGTGGACAGCATTTCCGAGCGCAAATCTTGGCTTTCGTCGATGGGGTTAACAGGGAAGTAACCGCCCTTAACGCCGGGGCGGTGGCCCATGTTGCCCATTTCGTATTCGGTGTCTGTGTTCCAAGATGCATCCACTGCGTCCACTTCGTAGGACACTTTGTTGATCTTGTTTTCAAAACGTACGTCGTCGAACAGGAAGAATTCTGCTTCTGGGCCCATGAAGGCTTGGTCGCCGATGCCTGAAGACACCAAATATGCTTCTGCACGTTCTGCTGTGGAACGCGGGCACCGGGCGTAGCTTTCGCCTGTGTCTGGTTCAACAACGGAACAGTGGATGGCCACTGTCTTTTCCGCATAGAACGGATCAGTATAGGCCGAAGATGCATCGGGCATCAGTTTCATGTCGGATTCGTCGATGGATTTCCAACCCGCGATGGAGGAGCCGTCAAACATGAAGCCTTCTTCCAGAAAGTCTTCGTCCACTTGGTCTGCACAGACCGTAACGTGTTGCAGTTTTCCACGAGGATCGGTGAACCGAATGTCCACGTATTGGACATCTTCGTCCGCGATCATCTTGAGGAGTTCTTTACTCATTGGGTATTTCCTTCAGGTTGGTCGTCTTGCAGATCAGACGGCATCGTCGCCGGTTTCCCCGGTCCGAATGCGAATGGCAGTTTCGATGGAGGAGACAAAGATTTTGCCGTCCCCGATTTTGTCTGTTTTAGCGGCGCCCACAATGGCCTCCACCGCGGCGTCGGCCATGTCGTCGGCGAGCACCACTTCGATTTTCACCTTGGGCAAGAAATCCACGACATATTCTGCACCACGGTACAGTTCTGTGTGGCCCTTTTGACGCCCGAAGCCCTTGACCTCGATCACGGACAAACCTTGCACGCCGATGTCTTGCAGGGCTTCTTTCACTTCGTCCAATTTGAACGGCTTGATGATCGCTTCGATCTTTTTCATGACAGATTCCTTGGCTCGCGCTTTTGATTGACTTTTCGACAGCCTATGGCCCAGCTTCAAGGCCGTTGCCTGTTAAATGGGCGAATGTACAAGATTTGCTGCGATTGAGTGCAGCATTTGATAAAATCGCCTAAAAATTATGCGATTTGCGAAAACTTAGGGATGTCCAACCTTTGTATAGCCCCAGGGTGTGCGGGAAATGCCCCCTACACGCCCTGGGTGAAGCTGTTTCGCTTACGGCAACTAATTTGTCCAAAATGGAAACAATTCCGCCGTGTTGTGGCGAATACCTGCCCAAAGCTGGGGAAAACAGCCCAATGTTTCGTGTCCCGCAGGGGGCAATCTTATCCTGCGGGGGAATTACTGGGGGTAAGACAATGTTGAGAATCGGAGTGCTGGCCGCGCTGCTTTTTGCGCCGGCTGTAGCGTTTGCAGAAATTTCCAATGGGGATGACGACAAGGGCCGCTGGTCCACACGGTTTGATCGAATCCCGCAAGAGGTGTCTCAGAAGTGGCGCTGCGGCCGCATCTTTATTGATGTGCCACGCAGTTTGACGGTGTCTGAAGAAGAAACCTGGGCCCCAGAAGCGGATATCGTGTGGCGCGGTGATCCGCCCGGTGATCGGTATGTGCAAGTGCACGATATTCTTGAAACCGCCTTTGAAGGCGGGGTCGGGCACCTGAAAGGTCCACGCCGGGTGGATTTTTATGTCACGGCGCGCGAATTTCACAGTCTGACGGACAAAGCTCGGTATCAGCTGACCCGTTCCGGAGTGCACAACATCGAATTTGACGTGGTGGTGCGCGACCGGCGCAGCGGCGAACAGATTGGCCCCAAATACACCATCAACGCGGATTTACCGGCTTTG
Source organism: Planktomarina sp. (assembly GCA_020629775.1). Classification (GTDB taxonomy): domain Bacteria; phylum Pseudomonadota; class Alphaproteobacteria; order Rhodobacterales; family Rhodobacteraceae; genus Planktomarina. The sequence continues at coordinate 35,994 of JAHDCP010000013.1, read as the reverse complement.
AACGGCAAACAAGCCCGCCAGGCCGATGCAGAAGGCCACACCCAAAAGGTGCGGGTCACCAACTATCTGACCAATGTTGTGTACAGCTGGTTGGGATATGGCGTGGATCAGCGGCGCAGTTTTAACCGCGCTGGGCGATAAGCAATTTTCTGCGATTTCGGGTCTTACATCGCGCTTGGGCATTTGCTAACAGACGCCCAGGCGCGACATCGCGCCGATGTGCGGGTGTGGCGGAATTGGTAGACGCACCAGATTTAGGTTCTGGCGCCGCGAGGCGTGGGGGTTCAAGTCCCTTCACCCGTACCATCACCCCCCGACGCGGAGGCCCCCATGAAAAAACTCGGGCTCGATCATCCCTTCTTTGCACCGGTTTGGCGGCGTTGGGTGGCGTTTGGTGGATTGGCTGGTTGGACAGTGTTTGAACTGACCTTTGGCAATGTGCTCTGGGGTATGTTGTTTGGCGGTTTTGCCGTGGCCTGTGCATACGCGTTTTTCGGCGGGGCCGTGGACTATTCCAAATATGAAGACGGTGGATCTGACGACCCATCCTAAAGGTCTTGCTTGGCGGTCGGACGGCTATTTTTGCAATTACCAGCGGATTGTTGCTGAAACGTGGCCAGATTGTTCGCGATTTGGAAATATTTGCCCGTCACATTGCCACTGCGGGGTGGAAACCCTGGGGTGGTTTGTGGGATAAAGACCGCGAGCAAAGACTGACGGTGGCATTGTGCAGGCAATCATCGAAGACATTCCATTCTGGCAAAGCGGCGATGTCGGCGTTCTTGCGGCTGTGTCTTGCCCTGGCGCTGTGCATGTCTTTCAAACCCGCACCACAAAAAAAGATACTTTGACCCCCACAGCCCTATGTCGTGCGATGGACACAGTGGGTGTGGGGGGCGCACAAGTTCTGCATTGGTCGGCCACCAACGCCAAGGAAGTGCCCGTTTCTGTTGGTGAAACTTCCAGCGTTCTGCCGTTGGTTTCTTCACGGGCGTCTCAATTGGCGGGCAAGCGCTGCTTGTTGGGGGTGCGCAACTATGAATCAGTGGAAAATACGCTGTTTTGGTTGGACTTTCACCGCCGTCACCATGGTGCTGAAGCCGCCGTTATTCTGGATCGTGCCAACAGCAATGATTATGCCCAGGGCGTTGTGGCAGGGGCCCAAGCCAACGGATATGATCGCATTTACATTGTGCGCCTGGGTGCCCCCTTGGGGGAGCCCACCTTACCGTCCGAGGCGCATCCATATTGCTGTCCCACAGCCCCGGGCAAAGACCGCATGGAAGACCCCACGCCAGACCCTCAGCGGTCCCCTTTGGCGGAACAACATATCTTTGAATTGCTGCGGCGCATGTACTTGAGTGGGGCAAAATCGGTGGTGTCCTTGGATATCAGTGATTTGGTGCCGCGCATTGGGCCGACGGTTTTTGAACAAGCCGAACAAGCCGCAGACGGATTTGTTTCCCTGCAAGGCAGCATGGTTTTCCCGTGGCGCGTGCGCAATGGGCAAGACTGTCAGTATGCTGATCATATTTGTTGCCAATTCGATGGGGACAAAGTGGTGCGGCGTTGGTGTTTGGCCCCTGACGCGCTGCCCGAAGGACCGTGGCGATATGTGCGGGCGGGGGGGCTGGATCCTAAGGAACAACCGCACAACCCGTTTTGGCGGTTCATGGGGTTGCGATATCCAGATGTTCCTGTGGCCAAGATTGTGCCGAAATCCAGTTTGATTCCGGATCCCGATTTGCGGGCTGCCATGGCCATCGAAAGCGACCATAAGCCCGTGCCGATGCCGCAAATATCTTTGCCTAAAGTGGATCCTGACGCGAATTCCACGGCCATCGTCACCACCATGAAGAACGAAGGCCCGTTCATTTTGGAATGGATCGCGTATCACAAAGCCATCGGGGTGGACCGGTTCTTAGTGTACACCAATGACTGCACCGATGGCACGGACACGCTGTTGGACCTGATGCAGGACAAAGGTATCCTGCAACACCGTGACAACCCGTTCAAAGGCACCGACCTCAAACCTCAGCACGCGGCCCTGCAAGCCGCCGAAGAAGAACCCATCATGCTGGAGGCGGACTGGGCCATTTGCATGGACGTTGATGAATACATCAACATCAAGGTGGGTGAGGGCACATTGAAAGATTTGTATATGGCGATGGGGGATGCGAACATGATTTCGTGCACCTGGCGGCTGTTTGGTAACGCAGACGTGCATGAATTCGCAGACACCCCCATCACCGCACAATTTGACCGCTGCGCCCCTGAATACGCCCGTAAGCCGCACCAGGCCTGGGGTTTCAAAACCCTGTTTCGCAATGTGGGCATCTTCAAAAAATTCGGCGTTCATCGTCCCAAAGGATTGAACCCGCAATTGTGGGAAGAAATTCGCTGGGTCAACGGATCGGGCAAACCGATGCCAAAGTCTGACTTCCGCAATGCGTGGCGATCCACATCAGATACTTATGGCTATGACATTGTATCCTTAAACCACTATGCAGTGCGTTCAGCCGAAAGCTTTTTGGTAAAACGGGACCGGGGCAGGGTGAACCACGTGGATCGGGACCAAGGCCTGGCGTATTGGTTCCGAATGAACAACAACTTGGAAGAAGAAACGTCGATCCAACGTATGTTGCCAGCCTTGCAGGCGGAAATGGACAAGCTGTTGGCCGACCCCGACATAGCGCGGGTGCACGGCGAATGTGTGGCGGCCCACCGTGCCAAGATTGATGAGTTGAAGGCCACAGAACGGTTTTCCAAGTTCTATGACGACCTGCGCAGCGACCGGATGCAACGTTTGGCCCGGATGCATCACCGCTTTGGGGCCAACGTCTTTTTGGTGGGACCAGACAGCGTGCCGGATTCCATTGTGTTCAGCGATGACGAAGACGCGTTCTACACCGTGGCTGAAGCAGAAACTCAACACTGACCATCCCCTTTGACCCTGGGGCATCACGGGGCTATGGCACAGTATGGAATGGGGCGATCTCACTGAAATTACGTTGCGGTCTTTGGCTGTGTCATTGTCGGCCACCGGAGTGGCGGCTTTGATTGCCATGCCGTTTGGCGCTTGGCTGGCCATCCAACCATTTCGCGGGCGGCGCTGGGCCATTGCCACACTGAACGCGTTGATCGGCATTCCCCCGGTGGTGGTGGGTTTGGTGGTCTATTTGTTGTTGTCGCGATCCGGGCCGTTTGGGGTGCTGGGGTTGTTGTTCACGCCTTGGGCCATGATCTTGGCCCAGGTGGTGGTGATCACACCGTTGATTGCGTCTTTGACCCACCAAACCGTGCGCGACTTGTGGCTGCGGTATCGGGATTTACTGGTATCCATGAACACGACACGTCGTCAGCGCCTGGCGATTTTGCTGCGCGATGGTCAGCGCGGGTTGATGACCGCGGGGCTAGCGGGCTTTGGCCGGGCCATTGGCGAAGTGGGGGCCATCATGATTGTGGGGGGCAACATTGACCACGCAACGCGAGTTCTGACCACGGCCATTACGCTGGAAACATCCAAAGGCAACTTGTGGTTTGCGGTGGCCCTGGGAGCCGTCTTGATTGCCTTGTCGCTGGTGGTCAGCCTGGGTGCCCATGCCTTGTCGCGCGGCGAAAGGCGGGCCCAATGGTAAGGTTGGACCAAGTTTGGATAACGCGCGCTGGGCACCGGCTTTTGGGGCCTGCGACTGTCACAGCACACCCCAGAGGGGTGACCGCCGTTTTGGGCCCGAACGGGTCGGGCAAAACCACGTTCTTGCGGTGTTTGCACGGGCTTGAAGCCCCCACCAGTGGAACAATCGAATGGGACGCCGAAATCGCGCCACAAGATCAAAGCTTTGTGTTTCAAAAACCCGTTTTGTTGCGCCAAACCGTGCGCGAGAACGTGGCGTTGCCCCTGAAGTTGCGTGGCATAAAGGACCCCGATCTCACTGAAATTGCGAACACTTTTGAATTAAACGCGCTTCTGGGTCGCGCGGCAGTTGATCTGTCGGGGGGCGAAGCACAGCGCGTGGCCATGGCCCGTGCGTGGATTACGAACCCGGTCTTGTTGTTCTTGGATGAACCCACTGCAAACCTGGATCAGGCCACCACAGCCCTGGTGGAAACCGTGATCCGGTCCACAGCGCGCGCAGGCACGCGGGTGTTCATGTCCAGCCACAGCCGCGCCCAGGTGAAACGCTTGGCCCAAGACGTGATCTTTTTGGATGCAGGCCGCACTTTTGGCCCCTATGACGCGCAAGAATTTTTCGAAAACCCGCCCCAGGCGGCACGAACCTGGATGGAGGACGGTACATGATCCGTTTGCTTTTGACCCTGACATTGGCTGTGTCTGCCATGACCGCTCAGGCCGACACCATGCGTTTGGCGGTCACCACCAGTTTTCAGAATTCCGGCCTGGCGGATGAATTGTTGCCGGCCATTCGCCGCGATACAGGTCACGACATCCAAGTTTTGGTGGTGGGCACAGGCCAAGCGTTGCGCTTAGGTGCCGCGGGGGATGTCGACGCCGTTTTGGTGCATGCCAAATCGTCCGAGCTGGCCCATATCCAGGCTGGGCATGCACCGTATCGGCGCGAAGTGATGTACAATGACTTTGTCATTTTGGGCCCGCAGTCAGACCCCGCAGGGGTGGCCAAGGCTGAAACGGCCGCAGCGGCTTTTTCCATTTTGGCCCAAGGCGATACCCGCTTCGCCAGCCGGGGCGATGACAGCGGCACCCACAAAGCAGAACGGGCCATCTGGGAGGCCTCAGGCAACGCCCCAAGCGGGTCTTGGTACATTGAAACCGGGGCTGGCATGGGGGCAACTTTGAACACAGCTGTGGGGCTTGGGGCCTATGTTATGGCGGACCGGGCCAGTTGGTTGAACTTTGGCAACAAGTCGGATTTCGAAATTTTATTCGAAGGCGACGTAAGGCTGTTTAACCAATACGCGTTTTTGCCAACCTCCGCTGAAAAGCACCCGCATATCGATGGCGAATTGGCGAAATCAATCGAATCTTGGCTAACGGGACCCACAGGCCAAGGCATGATCGGGGCGTACCGCGTTGACGGCGTGCAGGTTTTCTTCCCCAATGCGAATGACCAAACCCAGCAGAGTAATCATGGACAAAGGCCAAAGCTTGCGATCCCTACATGTCCCCGGCCACCCGTTCATTCTGGCCAACGCCCATGATGTGGGCACTGCCAAAGTCTTGGCGGCATTGGGCGCGCAAGCCATCGCCAGCACGTCATCAGGGCATGCCTTTACTTTAGGCAAGCCCGACATGGGATATGTCAGCAGGTCCGAGGCCCTGGACCACGCAGCCCAACTTGCGGCGGCGGTGGATGTGCCTGTGTCTGGGGATTTGGAAAATGGATACGGCGACCGTCCAGAAGACGTGTTTGAAACAGTGCGCATGGCGGCCGCGGCTGGGTTGGCGGGATGTTCTATTGAAGATACCGTTTTGCCCGAAGGCACGGCCTATGACTTCGATCTGGCCGTGGATCGCATTGCAGCTGGTGTGGAAGCCGCGCGTTCGTTGGATCAGGACTTTGTTTTTGTGGCGCGCGCAGATGGGGTGATGAACGGTTTGTACGATCACGCCGAAGCTGTACGGCGCATCCAAGCCTTTGACCGGGCAGGGGCCGACTGTGTGTATGTGCCCGCGCCCGCCAGTGTTGATGATTTGGCGGCCATGTGTGCCGCCACCGACAAACCGGTGAATGCGTTGGCTGTGGGTCAATTTGCCAAACTATCGCGTGCCGATTTTGCAGCCATGGGGGTGGCGCGCATATCGGTTGGGTCTGGTTTGGCACGGGTGTTGCACCAAAAATTGTTGGACGCCGGATCGCAGATCATCGACGGCGACTTCACGTCCATTTTGTCGGCAGCGCCGGGTGCCAAAGTGGATGCGATGCTGAAATAGAAACGACGCCCCCAAAGACCAGGGGGCGCCGCATCCTAGGGGGCGTGAAAGGGTAAGGGCTTACTTTTCGCCCACGAAATCCGACAGCAGTTTTTCTGTCTTTGCCGCTTCGATCTGGTTGATCCGGTCAGACGTGGCCCGTTGGTCAAAGCGGAACTTCACAAAATTCACCAAGCTGACCGTCAGCATCAAGACAGCAATGGCCCAAAACCCTTTGGTGGACAAAGGCACATCGGTGGACAGATACAGCGACAGCCCCAACATGACGTAAGACACAGCAACCCCCAGCAAATTGAAGAACATGATCAGGGCGTTGTCGTTTGTGGTTGATGTAAACATTGGTTTATCTTTCTGTTTTATGTGGTTGTTTAAGTTGGGTTATTTCTTCAGTCGCGCCAGAACGTCTGCCGCGTTTGATTTGGTGGCGTCGCCGCATCCTTGGGCGGCCATGCGGTCCGCAAGGGATGCGCCGGACAGACCTGCATCGATATCATCCATGATCTGGCCCATTTCAAATGGGTCGTCTTTGGTCATGACCCGATTGATAAGATCTTGGGCTTCTTGGGCGGAAGTTTGTGGATTGATGCCCGTGCGGGCCAGGTTTGATTGGATCGCCGCTTCCTTTTTGACCGCTGCTGCGGCCATGGCGCCTTGCTTCAGCTCCACCACTTTACGGTGCCCCGTTTCAACGGACGTTCGAAGGCGCATGATCTTTTCTTGCAGCCGGGCCACGGTGCCATCCCGCAGGGTGGCTTCGTTTTCCATTGTGGCAATGGCCTGGGCACCTTCTGCGGCCAATCCGTCCTTTCCGGCGTCCAGGGCGGCGACGGTACGGGTTTCCATTTCGGCAATATCGCCTCGCAATTTGGCCAAAAGGCGGCTTTCGGTGCGTTCGCGTTGGATCAATGTGGCCAAGGTCGCTTTGGCGGCGTGAACCTGACTTTCCGTTTCGCGCACTTTTTGGTCAATCAATTCGATTGCAAAGGTATCGCGCAGTTGGGTTTCGGCCCGGGCAGCCGAACCAGCCATCAATGTTCTTAGGGTCGAAAGCATGTGTCTATCTCCGTTTTACGTTACATGAACTATGTTCACGAAAAGAAATAGGCGATCAAAAATCTTTTGCAAGCAAAAAATGAACAAAGTTCACAAAAAACTAGGCAAGGCGTTTGAGAACCAACCGAACAATGTCTTCCAAATGCTGTTCAGGCACGCCGGAAATGCGTTTTTCCAAACCAAGGCTGACAATTCCGTGCACGGCTGAAAACAACCCTCGGGTCAGCATCCCAATTTCTTGTTCAGAAAGATTGGGGTCCAATCGGGCGACGGGGCGGGCGATATAGGAAAACAGCTGCCGCAGTTCCGCGCGATACCAATCGGGAACTTCCATGGCTTCGGTCAGGGTAAAATCAAACAACGTGCGCCAGGCGCGGGGGTGGGCTTGGGCGAAGTGCAAATATCCCACCGCCAGTTGGGTCAACGCTTCTACTGGGGACAGATCAGGGTTCTGGCCTTTTTCGCCCACGTCTTGGCCCAATTGTTTAAACGTACGGGCGTTCACTTCCATGACCAATTCGTTCAAGTCGCCAAACACGTTGTATATCGCACCCACAGCGCAGCCGGCTTCTGACGCAAGAGGGCGGGCTTTGATACGCGTCAATCCATCCTCAGCAATCCAGCCTTGGGCGATGTCGATCAAACGATTGCGCAAATCTGCGCGGCGGGCTTCTGTTTTCTTTGCCATGGCGAATGGCTAGCTTTTGAACGCTGTCCATGCAAGGGGTGGTGTACTTGGGAAAGGGAATGTTCATGCGCACATTTGATGAAGTGTTCGCCATTGCTGCAGACCGTAAAGGCGGGGCTGCTGCATTGGAAGCACTGTTGGAACCGTCTTTGTCCGGGGCTGATTTTGCGGCCAATGTCAGCGATGACCGCATTTTGTCCCAATTCGCGAGATCCATTCTGAGCGCGGGTTTCAATTGGAAAGTGGTGGAAAACAAATGGGACGGGCACGAAGCGGCGTTCAAATCGTTTGATCCGGGCCGCGTGGCCATGATGGATGACGCATGGTTTGATGCCTTGTTGACGGACACCCGCATTATCCGCCACGGCACAAAAATCCGTGCCATCCAAGAAAACGCGGTTTTCTTGACAGATCTGGCCCGTGAAAACGGATCGGCGGCCCATGCGATTGGCACTTGGCCCAGCACGGATTTTGTGGGTTTGATGGCGATGTTAAAGAAGCGTGGGTCCCGTTTGGGGGGCAATACCGGCACATATGCTTTGCGGTTTTTGGGGCGTGACAGTTTTATTCTATCCCGAGACGTGGTGGCCCGGCTGGTGGCTGAAGGGGTGATCGACAAGGCGCCAACATCCAAGAAGGCGCTGTCAGACGTGCAAGAGGCGTTCAATGTTTGGATGGATCAATCGGGACGGGGGCTGACAGAAATTAGCCGCGTTTTGGCCATGAGTGTTTAAAACCCGAGCTTAGCATTTTCTCAGAGAGAAAATGGGACAGAGCCTCAATGAGGCTCTGCGCAAATTTTCGTTTCGAAAATTTAGTCAGGGTGCACGGGTGGGGAACCGCCTATAAACGCGTTGCCGTTGGCGTAATCACACGGGTCTTCTTGCATCTGTAAGTGCAGCCCATCGCCCGTAAAGGGCCGGGACCGGATGTAATCTTCGTCCACGTTGATCCCCAGGCCGGCGCCTTCGGGGGCAGGGATAAAGCCTTTGTCGACGCGGATACTGTCTTGGATGATGGCACGGTGGTAATCCGTGTCGATGGTTTCCGCGATTAAGATATTCGGGATCGACACCGCCAAATGCACGTTCGCGGCCCATTCAATGGGGCCTGCATACAGGTGTGGGGCCATCTGGGCATTGTACACTTCTGCGATGGCAGCGATTTTCTTGGTTTCCCAAATGCCGCCTGATCGGCCCAGGGCGGGTTGCAAAATTTCGGCCGCTCCTTGGCGCAACACTTCTGCGAATTCCGCTTTAGTGGTCAGCCGTTCTCCTGTGGCAACGGGAATACGCACGGCATCGGCAACCTTGGCCATCTGGGCCACGTTGTCGGGCGGAATCGGTTCTTCAAACCACAGCGGGGAATAGGGTTCCAAGGCTTGGCCTAAGCGAATGGCCCCCGCGGTGGTGAACTGCCCGTGGGTACCAAACAACAAATCGGCCTTGTCGCCCACAACATCCCGGATGGCTTTGCAAAATGCCACAGACGCGCTGATATCGGACATGGCCGGCATGTGCCCCCCGCGCGCGGTGTACGGCCCCGCAGGATCAAACTTTACAGCCGTATATCCTTTGGCCACAGCATCTCGTGCGGCTTCGGCGGCCATGTCCGGGCTGGTCCAGAACGTGTTGAGATCGTGGTGGACCAAGGGGTACAGATACGAATATGCCCGCACCCGGTCATTCATTTTGCCCCCCAGCAAGGCCCAAACAGGCCTGTCGCGGTCTTTGCCCAAGATATCCCAGCATGCGATTTCCAAGCCAGAAAACGCCCCCATGACGGTCAAATCTGGGCGTTGGGTGAACCCAGATGAATACGCCCGGCGAAACATGAGTTCGATGTTTTCTGGATTTTCACCCGCCATGTGGCGGTTAAACACGTCTTGGATCACCGCTTTCATGGCGTCCGGCCCGACCGAGGACGCATAGCATTCCCCCCATCCCACGATGCCCGTGTCTGTGGTGACTTTCACAAACAGAAAATACCGCCCGCCCCAGCCAGGCGCCGGTGGGGCGAAATCGATGATATCCAGGTTCGCGAGGCGCATCAGTCGAACACAATCACATTGCGTTTGGCAGCACCGGTTTTGGTATCAGCAATCGCTTCATTAATTTGATCCAAAGACCAAGTGCCAGAAATCAGTTCATCCAATTTCAGGCGGCCTTGGCGGTATAAATCCACCATCCAAGGGATATCGCGCTGGATCACAACGTCGCCCATTTTGCTGCCCACCATGCCTTGGCCCACGGCGGCAAAGTTGGCGGGTTCAAAGCTGGACGCATCACCCGTGTGGGGCATGCCCACCATCACGACATTCCCGCCGTACCCCAAATATCGCGGGGCGGCGTCATAGGCGGCACTGACCCCAACAGTGACGATCACCGCGTCTGCCCCTTTGCCCATGGCCGCCTTGGCTGCGCGCCAGGGTTTGTCGTCGGTGCCCAAAACCACATCCGTGGCGCCAAATTCGCGGGCCACCTCCAGCTTTTCTGGCACCATATCCACGGCCACGATACGCCGTGCCCCGGCGATCCGCGCGCCTTGGATGGCGTTCAAGCCAACACCGCCGGCACCGATCACCACAACGTCTTGGCCTGCGCGCAGCTTTGCTGCATTGACCACCGCACCCACGCCGGTGATCACGCCGCAGGCGATCAAGCTCGCGGCTTCCATGGGAATGTCGTCGCCAATGCCCACGACCTGCCGTGCGCTGACCACCACTTTTTCTGCGAACGCACCGGATGCCATGGCTTGGTGCAACTTTGAACCATCTGGCATGGACAAAGGACCTGCATCGCCATCGTACGGTGTGGTGCACAACGTTGGCGCGCCACCAGAACAGTTGGGGCAGGACCCGCAGGCGCGGATCAGCGTCACCACCACCGCGTCGCCAAGCCCGACATTTTCAACGCCATCCCCCACAGCCGTGACGTGCCCCGCGGCTTCGTGGCCATAAACAGCCGGCAAGGATCCGCCCCAGCCACCGTCTGCAAAGCTGATGTCAGAATGGCAGATGGCACAGGCTTTTAAGGTCACCTCCACTTCGCCCGATTTGGGCGGTGCCAAGCGCACGGTTTCAACGCTTAAAGGTTTGCCAAATTCATGGGCAACGGCGGCTTTGATGTTTTGCATGGAATCTTCCGACTTGTCGTTTGCCCAACGGTGCGATGGGCGGACGAGTCTGGCAAGCGATTCTTAACGTTTTGCGGTGTCCACGTCGCCTGGGCGCCAGAAAATCGCCAGGCACACCACTACGACTGCGGCGGACACCAAGAAAGGAGCGCCAGGCAAGAAGAACGCGGCCCCTTCGCGGGTGCCCCAGAAAAAGGCGGATGTCATCACCAGGGGTGCGGCGATTACAGACAGGGCCCGCACGGATGAGATGATGCCTTGGATCTCGCCTTGTTGGTTGTCATCGGCCATGCGGGCAATGACGCCCTGCAAGGACGGCACCACCAATGCCCCCAAAGCGGCGATGGGGGTTAAGATCAGCGTCCAAGTGCCCGACGTGATGAACGCCAGGACGACAAAAATCACCAGGTCGAAAACAAATCCAAACAGGATAATCTGGCGCGCCGTGTAGCGTGCCACAACTTTGCGGATCAAAAACCCTTGGACCACGGCGATGGAAATTCCAAACAATGCCAACGACAACCCCAGCATGCTTTCAGACCAGCCAAAGCGCGCAATGGTGAAATATGACCAAGCAGCAGGATACACATTGAACGCAAAGTCATAGAGGAAAAACAAAACCAACAACCGCATCATCCCGGGGAACCTGCGGATTTGCACCAAAGCGCCCACGGGGTTGGACCGGGACAAATCAAACGGACGCCGGGTTTCATCGGTCAGGGTTTCGGGCAGAACGAAGTACCCAAAAATCAAACTGAGGGTCGCCAAAGCAGCAGACGCAAAGAACGGCGCGCGGTAATCAAAATCCCCCAACACCCCCCCCACCAAGGGGCCCAAAACAAAGCCGATCCCGAACGCGGCCCCCAGGATGCCAAAGTTGGCAATCTTCTGTTCTGGGCTGGAGATGTCAGAGATATATGCAGCGGCCGTAACTTGGGTGGACGCGGCGATGCCTGCCACAATGCGCAACACCACAAGCAACCAAATGGAATTGGCAAACCCCATGATGACATAATCCACTGCAATCACGGCCATGGATATCAACAAGATCGGCCTGCGCCCGTACTTGTCTGACAAGGACCCCACGGTGGGGCCAAACAAAAACTGCATCACGGCAAAGATCGTGGCCAGAAAACCACCCCAAACCGCAGCACTGGATAAATTCACGCCCGCCACGGTTTTCATCAGCTCGGGCATTACTGGGATGATAAGGCCAATGCCCATGGCATCGATCACCAGGGTGATAATGATGAAAAGAAAGGCGGGGCGTTTGTCCATGGCGGGGGTGTTAACTTGGATTGGCTGGCACCACAATCACGGCTTTCCGTTTGGCGTGGTGTGTGCTTGTCTGTGACAAACCAAGGGAGGCAAACATGACCATCAAAGTCTGTGTGTTCGATGCCTATGGCACGTTGTTTGACGTATCAGCCGCCGCACGCGAAGCGGCAAGCGCGCCTGAAAATTCCGCCCTGGTGGACACATGGCCTGCCATCGCGCGGGATTGGCGGCTCAAGCAGCTGCAATACACCTGGCTGCGGGCTGTTATGAACGAACACTGTGATTTCTGGCAAGTGACCCAAGATGGGTTGGATTGGGCCATGGCAGCCGCTGGGCTGAACGACACACGCCTGCGGCAAGTGATGTTGGATTTGTACTGGGAGTTGAGCGCTTATGCAGAAGTGCCGGCAATGTTGCGCACCTTGAAAGATCGCGGCATGGCAACGGCGATTTTGTCCAATGGATCCCCCGCCATGTTGGAAGCTGCTGTATCGTCAGCTGGGTTGGGGGATGTTTTGGATAAGCTGTTGTCCGTGGAAACTGTGGGCATCTTCAAACCAGATGCCCGGGTGTATCAGCTGGTGCCAGACGCATTTGGCGTGACGCCGGACCAAGTTTTGTTTGTGTCGTCCAACGGGTGGGATGCGGCGGGGGCTGCGCACTTTGGGTTCCAAACTGCCTGGGTGAACCGGGTGGGGGAACCCATGGACGCTTTGCCCTGGAAACCCCATCACGTGTTGTCGGATCTGACCACCATTCCTGATTTGGCGCAATAGTGGCCTATTTCCAAACCAACGACGGGGTGCATTTGCACTTCACCGATCACGGAACGGGCACACCCGTTTTGTGCCTGTCTGGTTTGACCCGCACAGGGCGGGATTTTGACTATGTCGCGCCGCATCTGACCGGGGTGCGATTGATCACCGTGGACTACCGCGGGCGGGGGCGGTCCGATTGGGCGGACCTGGCCACTTATACCATTGCGCAAGAAGCCCAAGATGCGTTGGCGCTGTTGGAGTATTTGGGGCTGGACCAGGTGGCCATTTTGGGCACGTCACGCGGTGGATTGATTGCCATGGCCCTGGCCGCCACTGCCAAAGACCGTTTGCTGGGGGTGGCGTTGAACGACATTGGGCCCGACCTGATGGAAGACGGCATGGCAGCAATCGCGGAATATCTGGGCAAACCGCCGGGGCCCAAAACCTTTGCTGCCATGGCCCAGGCACGGGCCGCAATTGAGGGCTTTGCAGATGTGCCCCAAGCGCGCCTGGATGCCGAAGCCCGGCTGCACTTTCGTCAAACGCCAGATGGTTTGGCGCTGACCTATGACCCGAAATTGCGGGACGCCGTTTTGGCCAGCATGGCGGAGGGTCCCGTGGATCTTTGGCCGTTTTTCGCAGCTTTGGATGGCCTGCCTTTGGCCCTTATTCGTGGGGCGGGATCCAATCTTTTGGCGCACAGCACGGCCCAAAAGATGGCCCAACTGCGCCCTGATATGATCTGGGCTGAAGTCCCAAATCGCGGCCATGTGCCGTTCCTAGATGAACCCGAAAGCTTAACAGCTTTAACCCAATGGTTGGAGATTTTGCCATGAACATCGACATGATCCGCGCCGCCGCCACCCGCATCAAAGGCCATGCGAATATGACGCCGATGCTGTCTTCGCCCTTTATTGATGACATCGCCGGGCGCCGTGTGTTTGTGAAATGTGAAGCACTGCAAAAAACCGGATCATTCAAGTTTCGCGGCGGGTGGTCTGCGGTTTCTGCGTTGGATGGGGCAGGTGGGGTGATTGCGTTTTCATCAGGCAACCATGCCCAAGGCGTGGCCATGGCCGCACGTGCCCACAATTTGCCAGCTGTCATCATCATGCCGGCCGATGCCCCCAAAATGAAAATTGAAAACACCCGTGCCTTGGGCGCAGAAGTGGTGCTGTATGACCGCGCAACCGAAAGCCGTGAAGACATTGGGGCGGCTTTGTCCGCGGAACGTGGTTTGCATTTGATCAAACCTTATGATGATCCTTTCGTCATTGCCGGGCAGGGAACAACCGGGTTGGAAATCGCCAAACAAGCAGCTGATCTGGGAATTGCCCAGGCAGATGTTTTGGTGTGTTGCGGTGGTGGGGGGCTGACATCAGGCATTGCCATGGCATTGGAAGCGGATGCGCCAGGATTGCGCGCCCGCCCGGTGGAACCTGTGGATTTTGACGATGTGACCCGGTCTTTGGCGGCGGGCGAAATCAAAGCCAATGCGGCCCCAATGGGCAGCATTTGTGATGCGATCGTCACGGTCCAACCGGGCGATTTGACCTTTCCCATCATGCACCGCTTATGTGGTCCTGGCATTGCGGTGCCAGACGAAGATTGTTTGCGCGCCATGGCTTTGGCGTGGTCCAGATTGAAAGTGGTGTTGGAACCCGGCGGGGCCATTGCCCTGGCCGCAGCACTGTGTCACGCAGACCAGATCCAAGGCGATGCAGTAATCGCCGTTGCATCGGGCGGCAATGTCGATCAACCCATGTTTGAACGCGCCTTAACGGAGTACGGATCATGACAGATTTTACCATTGCCAGTTTCAACGTCAAAAACCTGATTGGGGCTGATCGGGAATATTACAAATACGAATCCTACACCCCCGAAGAATACGCGTGGAAAGAAGACTGGCTGGCGGAACAACTGCTGACCATGGACACAGACATTGTTTGCTTCCAGGAAATTTTTGAAGAATCCGCCCTGCGCGATGTCATCAATGAAGCAGATGCACGGGGCAGTGAATTGAACGATGCGGTAATCCCCGATCGGTCCAAGAAATACCGCCGCAAAGCGATTTTCCGCAAACTGGCCTACCAACCCTATACCGACGCTGCCCTGGCGTTTGCCCCCAATGCCAATGACGGGGAACCAGGCCAGCGGCGCCCTGGTTTGGCGGTTCTGTCACGGTTTGGATTTGTAGGGGAGCCAGAGATTATTCAGGATCTTTCGCCCGCCGTGACGGTCCAGTTCGGTGACAATGGTCATTTCACCTTGGACCGGGTGTCGCGCCCCATAATGAAAGTGCGGATCCCCGTAGGGGGGCAAGTCATCACGGTGTTCAACTGCCACCTGAAATCCAAACTGGGGGAGTTTGAAGCGAATGAAGCTGACTTAACCGACTACGACCCTGTTGGCCGCGCCATGGGGTCTTTGCGGGCCGCGACCCGGCGCATGGCCGAAGCCTGGGTATTGCGCCGTGCAGTGGTGGCAGAACTGGAAGCAGGCAACCCCGTAATGGTTCTGGGGGATTTCAACGACAGCGAACACGCTGTCAGCTCTGAGATCATAACAGGGGAAATCCCGTTCAAGAATTATTCTTGGATGCGCCGCCACGATGCCAAACACCGATCAGATCGGTATACCAAAGATGAAAACGCCCAGATCACGGGTGATATCGAAGCAGTGCGCTTGCATTCAGCTGAAAAGCTGTTCGTCAAGAAAAGCCTGCGGGACATGGTGTATACAGCGGCCTTTGGTGGGGTCTTCGAATCCATCGACCAGATTTTGCTCAGCCGTCACTTCTTGGCAGAAGCGGACAACAGTATCGGTGAAATGGCGTATTTTTCCGTGTTGAACGATCACTTGACCGATGGGTCGCACCCAGAAGCACCGCACAACAAATTGGCGTCGGATCATGGTCAAATCATCGCCCACATGTCGTTAAAAGACACAGACTGACCGCACAAAAAAGCCCCGCAACAGCGGGGCTTTTGAAGGATGTGACGTCCCATCAGGGACAGATCAATCTGGATATCAGGAGGGCAGTGGCCCGATCAACATGATCATTTGGCGGCCTTCCATCTTGGGCATGTTTTCGACCTTGCCCAATTCTTTGGTGTCTTCAGCAACACGCAGCAACAAATCACGGCCCAGTTCTTGGTGGGCCATCTCACGACCGCGGAACCGCAGCGTGATTTTGACTTTGTCACCGTTGTTCAAAAACTTGACCACATTGCGCATTTTCACATCGTAATCGTGGTTGTCTGTGTTGGGACGGAACTTCACTTCTTTGATTTCGATGATCTTCTGCTTTTTGCGGGCCTCGGCCTCTTTCTTTTGGGTTTCGTATTTGAACTTACCGAAATCCATAATTTTGCAGACGGGGGGATTGGCGTTGGGCGAAATTTCCACCAGGTCAAGCCCGGCATCTTCGGCCATCATCATCGCCCGGTTTGGGGTCACGACGCCGACGTTATCGCCATTTTCGTCAATCAATCTGAGTTCGGCCGCGCGAATGCGATCATTTACACGGGGGCCTGTGTCGCGCTGCGGAGGCGCGTGGTGGGGTCTGCGAGCTATGGTTTCTGTCCTTCAATGGTGCAAGAATTGTGCACGTAAGGTAGGGGCCACCCCGCGCCCATGCAAGCCGCTTTTACGCTGCGGTGCGGAATTTTAGCGTTTTCCCCATAGAATTCTTCGGCGACTCGCCCCATTTGGCAGTCATGAGCCGCGAATTGCGGCATGGGGAAAGTGAAAGGAAAACGAATGTCTCGGATACTCGTTATTATCGCAGTCATCGCTGCTGCCGTTGGCGGTTATTTTTACGCCACTGGCAAATCAGTGAATGATGTTGCCGATGCGGCCAGTGGTGCAGCAGACGCAGTTAAATCTGGCGTGGAAACAGCCACTGAAACCGCCACCGATGCGGCCACATCTGTGGACACAAGCGCTGTGACGGAAGCCGCAACAAACGCGACGAATGCCACGCAGGAAGCTGTTGAATCAGCCACCAGCAACGTCGCCGACAAAGTAGAAGAAGCTGTTGAAGGCGCTGTGGAAGATGGCCAAGCCGCCATTGAAGGTGCTGTTGAATCTGTGACCGACGAAGCCACAGCTGCTGCCGATGAAGCCACAGCTGCTGCCGAAGAAGCAGCTGCAGAAGCTGCCGCCGCCGCCGAGGCTGAAGCCGCCGAAGCCGCTGCCGCCGCAGAAGCAGAAGCTGCTGAGGCTGCCGCTGCCGCTGAAGAAGCTGCCGCCGCTGCTGAAGCTGAAGCTGCTGAAGCCGCCGC
>JAHDCP010000013.1:14301-18782 GCA_020629775.1 Planktomarina sp. | reverse complement strand
GCCGCCGCCGCTGAGGCCGAAGCCGCCGAAGCCGCTGCCGCCGCAGAAGCAGAAGCTGCTGAAGCCGCCGCTGCCGCTGCCGCTGCAGAAGCCGAAGCTGCTGAAGCCGCCGCTGCTGCTGCCGAAGGTGCAGACGCGGAATTTTCTTTGGAAACAGCCCGGTCGTTTATCGAGGCATCAAGCCTGTCTGACGACGTTAAGTCCACGCTGATCGGTTTGGTGGAAAAAGCAGAATCCAACCCTGTTTTGGCCAACACATTGCTGGACCAGATCAAAGGTCAGTTGGGTCTGTAATTTCAGCGCCACTATAGCAAAAAATGACGGGCACCTTTTCGGTGCCCGTTTCTTTATCCAACAAAAGCTTTTTCGATCACGAAATCAGCCGGATCAGAATTTGCACCTTCTTTGAAGCCCTGTCCTTGTAGGAAGGTTTTCAAATCAGTGTTTAGCCCCATAGATCCGCAAATCATAATGCGGTCGTTTTCGGCGGAAAAATCTGTGATCCCAAGGTCTTTGAAGACCGTTCCGTTTTCCATCAACGTGGTGATCCGCCCCATTTTGGGGGAGGTGCCTTGGGTTGTGGTGGGGTAATACTTCAGCTTTTGTGTGGCATCTTCGCCCACTAACATGTCTGCTTTGGTGTCGGCCACAAGCTCTTGACCGAACACCAGTTCTTCAGGGTCACGGCAGGTGTGGGTTAAGATCACCTCATCGAACCGTTCATAAGTTTCGGGTTCGCGCAACAAAGACGCAAAGGGCGCAATACCGGTGCCCGTAGACAAAAACCAAATCCGCTTGGCGGGGGTCAGGGCGTCGTGCACCAACGTGCCCACGGGTTTGGGACGCAGGATGATCTGATCGCCTTCTTCAAGATGTTGCAACTTGCTGGTCAGCGGGCCGTCTTGGACCTTGATGGAATAAAACTGCAGCGTATCATCCCACGACGGGCTGGCGATGGAATACGCGCGCAACAACGGACGCTGTTTGCCGGTTTTTGGGTCAGGATCGCCCATCAACCCGATCATCACAAATTCACCGGACCGGAACCGCAAGGACGGTGGTCGCGTCACCCGAAACCGAAACAACCGGTCCGTATAATGCTGCACTTCTGTTACAGTCTGGGCGTCGGGCAAAACAGGGGTCGCGGCTTTGGTGTCAGTCATGTTTTCAGGCTTTGCAGAAAAGAGTGTCAATTTTAGTGTACAGGCGCAGAGTTAGCGTGTTTCGCCGTCCAGGGAAAGCGTGCCGCCGCGAAGTCTGTTTTGATAGCTGTTTGCCCGCCAATCGGCACGTGCCAACCACTGATCTTCTGTCTGGCGTTCCGCAATGTCGGGTTGAACCTGCACATCGTCAAAACCAGACCTGCGGGCCATGGCGTATTGATCCGCGATCAAAGGGCCGGCCGCCCGCAAATGCCCTTGATATCCCGCACAGCGCAGTTGTGCGGCCAAGGTGAAACCGCGGCCATCCGCATAGCCACCAAAGTGGATGCGAAGGGCCTTGGTGGCGGCATATCCATCGGGCAATTCCGCCAATGTCAGCGCACCATCCACATCCCAATAGGGGGAACCAGCCTGGGGTGTGGTGAAGTCAAACAGGGTGGGGGTTTGGGCAAACCCGCGATCTTCCATTACGATCATTGTGGTGTGATCCTGTAAAATATGTGGCCTGGGGATTGGCAAGGGATGTCAAAGCCGGTCACGGACATCTGGCTTAGTCTTTCTTTTGAATGGGCGGGAAATGAATGCCGCACTCCGTTTTAGCGGCACCGGGCCAGCGGCCAGATCTTTCATGCATTCCCGGTGTGGTGCGAAAGGTGCAGGGTTCGCATCCAATGGATTTAAATCCTTGTGCCACCAAAGGGTGCCGGGGCAAATTATGCGCGGTCATATATTCATCCAACGCGCCGTTTGACCAATCCCATAAGGGGTTCACCTTGGCGCGACCTTGCCCGTCGTTTTCCCAAAGCGGCAAATCGGCGCGTGTGGCGGATTGGTGCCGTTTGCGCCCGGTGATCCAAACATCAAACCCTTCCAAAGCCGTTTGCAAAGGTGCCACTTTGCGCAGGGCGCAACAGGCGTCCGTGTCACTTTGGTGCAAAAGACCATCCACGTCGTGAATCAACAAATCGTCCGTGCTGGGGCTGACATGGCGCACATCGCGCAGCCCCAATGTTTGGGCCACGTCTTTTTGGTAATTCAGGGTCGATCTGAAAAGCATCAGCGTATCGACAAAGATGACCGGCGTGGCGGGGGCGATTTGTGCCACCATGTGCAGCAAGACAACAGATTGCGCCCCGAACGCGCTGACCAACGCCACCTTTCCAGCTTTGCCAGACAGGGTTTGGGTCAGCACGTCTCGGGCGGACATATTGCCGTGCCAGCGGTTCAGCATGGGAATGCGGTCATGTAAATGGATTGAAGGGGACAAAGGCATGATCAGGCCGCCGTTCTGTCTTTGGGGTACAACAAGTCTTGAAACGGCTTTGCGCCCAAGCGGCGATACGCGGTCAAGAAATCTTCGTCCGGGGTTTCTTTCAAATCCAAGAATCCCATCACCAACCGTTCAATGGCGGGCACAATCTCATCGGCTGAAAAGCCGGGGCCTGCGCGTTGGCCGATGGCCGCTGATTCCGTGGCGTCGCCGCCCAAGGTGATTTGGTAACTTTCCACGCCTGCGCGATCCAATCCCAAAATCCCGATATGGGCCACGTGGTGGTGACCACAGGCATTGATGCAGCCCGAGATTTTGATTTGCAAAGGCCCGATGTCGTGTTCGGCTTTCAAGTCTTCAAACCGTGAAGATATTTGCTGGGCCACGGGAATGGACCGGGCCGTGGCCAACGCACAGTAATCCATGCCAGGGCAGGCGATAATATCAGACACCAAACCAATGTTTGCGGTGGCCAAGTCTGCATCCCGCAACGCCTGCCACACCTTAAACAAATGCGCTTTGGGGACATGGGGCAAAACGACGTTCTGCGAATGACTGATGCGCAATTCATCGTGGGCAAAGTCTTCGGCGATATCTGCCAACGCCCGCATTTGGTCACCTGTGGCGTCGCCCGGCACTGCGCCGTGCTTTTTCACTGAGACTGTAACGATGGCATAGTCAGGGTTCTTGTGATCCGTCAGGTTGGTGTCACACCAAGATCGGAACACTGGATTTGTGGCATAAGCCGCATCAAACGCGGCGGTGTCGCTGGTGACCCAAGTTGGTGCCGCGAACTGGGCCGTAATGTCTGCCAGCACATCTTGGTCAATCCCTGTGAACCCAGGTTTGATTTCTGCAAAGCGCGCTTCGATCAGATCGCGCATCGTGTCCAAACCATTTTCGTGGACCGTGATTTTGATGCGGGCTTTGTACTTGTTATCGCGCCGCCCCAATTGGTTGTACACGCTTACGATGGCTTCCACGTAAGGCAGCAAGTCTTCCAAGGCCAAGAAGTCACGCACCACTTGGCCGATCATGGGGGTGCGGCCCAATCCACCCCCGATGATGACTTCCACACCGGTGGCACCATCTTGTTCCACCATGCGCAGCCCAATGTCATGGGCTTTAGTGACCGCTCGGTCATTGGGGGATCCTGTCACCGCAATTTTGAATTTGCGCGGCAAATACTGGAACTCTGGGTGATCGGTGGACCATTGACGCAAAAGTTCTGCCACCGGACGCGGGTCCATCAGTTCATCCGCTGCGGCACCGGCAAACTGGTCCGATGTCACATTGCGAATGGTGTTGCCGCTGGTTTGGATCGCATGCATGCCCACGTCCGCCAGGGCGTCCAGCATATCGGGAACGTCCTTCAATTTGGGCCAGTTGAACTGAATGTTTTGCCGGGTGGTGAAGTGGCCGTACCCCCGATCCCAACGGTCCCCAATCATGGCCAGTTGCCGCATTTGGCGACCGTTCAATGTGCCGTAAGGAATGGCCACACGCAGCATATAGGCATGCAGTTGCAGGTACAGACCGTTCATCAATCGCAAGGGTTTAAATTCATCTTCGGTCAAAGCGCCGCTGATGCGGCGGTCCACTTGGGCGCGGAATTGATCCACGCGGTCCCGCACCGCCTGGGTGTCAAAATCGTTGTAATGATACATGGTTATTCCGCCGCGATGGCCGCAGGGGCGGTGTCAGGTAAAAAGACCATAACCTCAGGTGATGGGCCGTTCAGGCGAATGGCGTCACGGCGTTTGGTGGGTTTTGGTATCGCCGATGATGCATCCACTGGATTGATTTCCGCGCCCACCGTTTCGTTTTGCGTTGTGTTGGCCAAGTTCAATTCATTTGCTGCGTCTTGGGCTGACAGCACCACGGCTTGGCCCATATCTGCGGACCAAGTTTCTTGTGCCGTCCAGTAAACGACATGGCCGCCCAACAGGTCGTTGCCAGAAATCACGTTGTGTTCAGATTTAGCCATCAGTTTGGTCCTGTCGTTGCGAATGTTGGGGAAAGGGGTTGGGGCGGTGCCAGTGTCGCGC
>JAHDCP010000013.1:0-14201 GCA_020629775.1 Planktomarina sp. | reverse complement strand
TCCCGCAGCCCCCCTTTGGCCAGGGCTTTCGGGCCGCGATTAAAGAAAAATTCCATCCAAAAGTCACGCCGCGCACGGCCCGGCGCAATGGCGTCTGCGACCGAACGATTGGGTTTGGCCAAAGCGGCCAGTGTTCCCAAATCGGTGGGCAGCTTTTCTTCCAGGTCTTTTTTGATGGCACGGGCCACAACAGGGGCGGCCCCTTCGGTGCCGATGGCCACCACCACGGGATCACGGTCCACCAGGGCGGCAGTGATGAATTCTGATGGGGCTGGCTTATCAACCCAGTTGAATAGGGCTGGGTAGGGTGCTGCTGTGTGCTGGGTGGCTGTGTTCACCTGGTCGTCTTCGTCAGCGGCGTAAATCAAGCGGGCCTTGGCGGCATCTTTTGGGCCAAAGGGGCGCGGATGCAGAATGATTTTTCCTGCATCCGCCAAGCCCAACACGTCCGCGATTGGATCCAGGGAGAATACATCCACCGTGGCTTGTGTTTTGATCAGCAAACGCAGTTTTGCCAAAGCGGTTTGGCCCCCGCCCACAACCGCAATGTGCGTGTCGGCTGTGTCTATAAAGATTGGAAAGTACTGCATATTGCCTCCTGACCCGCTCAATATAGGAAATATTCCCAATATTTTGCCAGATACCCCCTAACGAAAGGGAAAGTGTTCTGGTAGTGCTGGCGCACGCGGACCATGGGTCCAATTTCAGAAGGATTTCGCAATGGCCGTCCAAATTGATCAAACAGACCGGAAAATCCTTTCGCTGTTGCAGCGCGATGCCACGCTTTCTTTGGATGAAATCGCCAAAAAAGTGGCCGCATCCAAAACGCCGGTGTGGAATCGCATCAAGAAAATGCGCGAAGCCGGGATCATCAAACAGACCGTCGCCGTATTGGACGCTGAACGCTTAGGGTTGGAAGCTTGCTTCTTTGTTTTGATCCGAACGTCCGAACACGAAGCCGCGTGGCAGGACAAATTTCTAAAAGCTTTGAACGACCGGGACGAAGTGCTGGAGGCCCACCGCTTGGCCGGGGATATTGATTACATTTTGAAAGTGCGCGTGGAAAATGCCCGCGCCTATGACACGTTTTACCAAGCCCTGATTTCAGAGGTGCGGGTGTTCAATGTGACGGCCCTGTTGTCCATGGAAGAAATCAAAAGCACGCACGTTTTGCCACTGCCTGCTTAGGGCTGGATGCGCAGTTCGGTCAGGCCGTGGAAATGATATGTGTCGCCGTAAACTGGCGGCTTGGCCAATTGCAGCGATGGCATATGCGCCCGCAGCTTTTTCAAACCGATATCCAATTCCAAACGCGCTAAGGGTGCGCCGACGCAAAAGTGAATGCCCGCGCCAAATGACAGGTGCGGGTTGTCTTTGCGGCTGCGGTTTGGATCGAACGTACCAGGGTCCGTGAAAACGGCCGGGTCGTGGTTGGCGGCGGCCAACATGCAGGCCACTTCGGATCCTGCGGGCAGGGTGATTCCAAAGACATCCACGTCTTCTGCCACCCAGCGCGTGAACATGTGCAGCGGTGGATCAAAGCGCAAAATTTCTTCGATGCTGGTGTCCGTGATGGCCGGCCAACCGTTTTGGGACAGGGCCAAAACGCCGTTCCCCAAAGTATGCACCGTGGCTTCGTGTCCTGCGTTCAGCAGCAAGATTGCCGTGGACGTCAGTTCAGCATCGGACAACCGATCGCCCTCATCGCGGGCCGCAATCAGCGTGCTGAGAAGATCATTGCTGGGATTGCCGCGTTTATGGGCGATGATGTCTTGCAGAAATTGGCTGAAATCCTGTGATGCCTGTTCGGCGGCATCCTCTATCGCTTGGGTGCGGCCCGCTTGGTACATGGCCACCATGGCATTGGACCAAGCCAGCAGGTCAGGGGCGGCACTTTCTGGCACCCCCAGCAACCGCGCGATGATGCGCACGGGCAGGGGTTTGGCGAAGTGATCCAGCAGGTCAAAATCTGACGTGGGCAGGGCCGCGATCAATTCATCGGCGACGGCTTCAATATCAGGGGCCAAGTTCGCCACAGTACGCGACGTAAAAGCCCGCAACACCAAAGACCGCAGCCGGGTATGGCGGGGCGGTTCCAATTCCAACATCGAATTTGCCTCAATTCCCATCCAGGTGCGGATGTGGTTTTGCAAAGTCGGTGCTTTTTGTGGTGGCGGCGTGCGGCCAAAGCGTTTGTCGGTCATGATTTGGCGCACGGCACGGTGGCTGACGGCCGCTGGCATGGCATAATCTTCCCAAAACACCACGTCAGCCTTGGCGCGCATGGCGTCATAAACCGGGTACGGATTTTGAACAAAGTCTGGGTCTGTGGGGGATTGGTGAATGTGGTGCATGGCCATTGGTGCCCTGTCAATCGCGGGGATGCAAGTTTTGCCATAAGGCCAGTTTCGGCCCGGTTTTAATCCACCTTTGGCAAAGGACTGTGAAAACCATTCGAAATTAGATATCCCCCCCGCAACAGCAAGGAGATGCCGCCGTGGATCCGATTACACTTACAACAGAAATGATGGTGGTATTGGCGATTTTGGCGGTGACGGTTGGCTTGTTTGTCACCGAAGTATTCCGCATCGACCTGACAGCAATTATCGTCATGGTGGCCTTGGGGTTGTTAAGCCAATTGCCTGGGCTTGGTAATTTGGCAAACACTCAAACGTTGTTTGACGGCTTTGCATCAAATGCGGTGGTGTCGATCATCGCGGTGATGATCATCGGGGCAGGGTTGGACAAAACGGGGCTGATGTCCAAGGTGGCAGGGTTCATCCTCAAAATTGGGGGCACAACCGAAACGCGCATCATCCCGATCATTTCTGGAACCGTGGGCATCATTTCGTCTTTCATGCAAAACGTGGGCGCAGCGGCGTTGTTCTTGCCTGTGGTCAGCCGCATTTCTGTGCGCACTGAATTGCCGCTGTCACGGTTGTTAATGCCCATGGGCTTTTGCGCCATTCTGGGCGGCACCATCACCATGGTGGGGTCTTCGCCTTTGATCTTGTTGAACGATTTGATGGGGGTGGCGAACGCAGGTTTGCCCGCAGACGCGCAGATGGAACCGTTTTCGTTGTTTTCTGTCACGCCCGTTGGTTTGGCCTTGGTGGTAACAGGCATCTTGTATTTCATGATTTTGGGGCGCTGGGTGCTGCCTGTAAAGGCAGGCGTCGAAGAGGGCGCATCAGCCCAAACCATGCACACATTCGTGAAACAAACCTACGGCATCAAAGCGGACATCTTCGAAGTGGACGTGCCCGAAGGCAACATTATCGTGGGCCACACCTTGGCTGATCTGATGGACGCCCATCACATTTACATCATCGGCACCTATTATAGCGGCAAGCGGGTGGTGGCCCCCATGGCACCCACCATGGTGGAAGCCCCTTGTCGCCTTGCGATTTTGGGCCCGCGCCGGGTGGTGAAAGAATTTTGCGATGATTACGGCTTGGAGCTGTTGCCCCGGTTGGATCTGTTCTCTGAAAGCTTTGCACCCACTGTCGCGGGTGTTGCGGAATTGGTGATTCCACCGGGATCCGGATTGATCGGCAAAACTGCATCAGAGGTGCGCATTCGTGCCACTTACGGGATGTCTTTGTTGGCCATTCACCGGGGTGAAGAAACACTAAGCCACGTTGAAACCCCCAACCATGCCGCCACGCAAATCACCCATGTTGGGCTGCAGGCAGGCGATACATTGGTGGTGCACGCCCCCTGGGAGGCGCTGACCCGTTTGACCAAGGACCGTGATTTTGTGGTGGTCACCAGTGATTTCCCCCAAGAAGAACTGCGCCCCCAAAAGGTGGGCTGGGCACTGGCATTCTTTGCCGTGGCATTGGGAATGATCTTGTTCACAGATGTGGTGTTGTCTTTGGCCCTGTTGACTGGGGCTGCGGGCATGATCGCATCACGGGTGTTGTCAGTGGACGAGGCTTACAAAGCTGTGGGCTGGAACACTGTGTTCTTGTTGGCCAGTTTGATCCCCTTGGGCGTTGCGGTGCAAAACACCGGGGCGGCCGCCTGGATTGCCCAGCAGATTTTGATCCTGTTGGACGGTTGGCCGATTTGGTCATTGCAGGTGGGGATCGCGATTTTGTCCACCATCTTTACGCTGGTGATGTCCAACGTCGGCGCTACCGTTTTGTTGGTACCCCTGGCGGTGTCCATCGCCGTGGCGGCGGGGGCCAACCCTGCGATATTTGCCCTGACGGTGGCGATTTCCACATCGAATTCCTTCCTGATCCCGACCCACCAGGTGAACGCGTTGATCATGGGGCCAGGCGGATACAAGGTAACGGATTTTGTGCGCTGCGGCGGCATCATGACCATTCTGTTTTTGATCGTTTCCATGGTGATGATGAACTTGGTTTTCTGAAGCCTGCCAATTCCCCGGTCATTTCGAAATTGATGGCTTGACGGATATGGCATTCGTCTTGTTCCTGGTGACACGTTAAGGGAACAAGATCATGGCAAAACGGGCATCTGGCGGGCGCAGCGCACGCCATGCAAAACGGGCCGCACCCCCGCCGGTAAATCCAGCCCCGCCGGGGGCCGTTGGCGGGCAGTACAAGCCGCTTTCCCAGGCAGACGTTCAATCCGTTTATGACACAGCGTGCCGGTTGTTGTCCGACCTGGGCATCGGCGATGTGCCGCCGCGCCTTGCGGCGCTTTATGCCGCGCGTGGGGTGGCCTTGGATCAAGGGCGGATCAAAATTCCGAAAACCCTGGTGGAAGAAGCCATTGCCGCCGCCCCTAAACAGTTCGCCCTGCATGGGCGTGATCCCAAGCGCACCATCGAAGTGGGGGGCGACGCCGTTCATTTTGGCACTGGGGGGGCGGCAGTTCAGACGCTGGACCGCCAAACAGGGGTGTACCGCCCATCCACCTTGGCGGATTTGTATGATTTCACGCGGCTCCAAGATCAGTTGACCAATGTCAGTTGGTTCACACGCTGTTGCGTGGCCACGGACATGGTGGGCGAATATGCCTTGGATATAAACACCGCCTATGCGCTGTTGCGGGGCACCACCAAACCTGTGGCTACGTCCTTCACCTTGGCCGAACATGTGGCGCCGATTGTGGCGATGATGGATATGGCCGAAGGCCGTGACGGCGCATTTTCGCAGCGCCCTTGGATAAAGGCCCATATCAGCCCGATGATATCCCCCATGCGGTATGGGGCCGATGCGGTGGATGTCACGTTTGAATGCGTGGCCCACAATATTCCCGTCAGTTGCATCACGGCCGCCCAGTCTGGGGCCACAGCCCCCGCGACCCTGGCCGGTATCTTGACCCAATCCTTGGCAGAAACCTTGGCCGCGTTGGTGATGGTGCACCTGATGAAGCCCGGGTACCCCATGGTGTTTTCCAACTGGCCGTTTGTCATTGATTTGCGCACAGGCGCATTCGCCAGTGCGGGCGGTGAAATGGCTGTTCTCAACGCAGCATCGGCCCAGATGATCAATTGGCTGGGATTGGTGTCTGGTGTGTCGGCGGGGATGACGGATGCAAAATCCTTGGATGCGCAATACGGCGCTGAAAAAGGGCTGACTGCCATGGCGTCTGCCTTGGCGGGCGGGAACTTGATCTATGAAAGTTCGGGCATGACCGCGGCTTTGCTGGGGGCATCTCTGGAAGGGTTCGTTTTGGACAATGAAATGCACAGTCACATTTACCGCGCCCTGCGCGGGGTGGAGGTGAGCGAGGAAACCCTGGGCTTTGACGCGATCTGCGATGCGGTTTTGGGGGAAGGGCACTTCTTGGGACACACCCACACCATGGCCGCCATGGAACGCGACTATTATTACCCAGCAGTCGCGGACCGCGATGATCCGCGCACCTGGGCCGAAGGCGGGGCCAAAGACGCCCAAGCGCGCGCCAAAGACCGCGTGGATGATTTGCTGAAACACCATCCTGACTATCTTTCTTCCACGGCAGATGCTGCCATAAGGGATCAATTCAAAATCGAATTGCCCCCCAAAGCGGAATAGCAGCGACCATTTAACCCGCCTGATGTGAGGCCAGCCCCTTGACCTGTTGCGCAAGCACGTTAGCGTTCTGCCAACAGCGGAGGGTCCCATGGAAGCCAGCTTTTCACGTCGCAAACTCTTGTCACCGGCAGAATACAAAGCCCTGAACACGCGGTCCAACCTGTGGGGCGGGCTGCAAATGGCCAGCCATTTGGGCGCGATTTTATTGGTGGGGTGGTTGCATGCCTTGGCCATGGGCACAGGCTGGGTCTTGGTGACTGGCCTTGTTTTGGGCGTGCTGATCAACTTTTTGTACGCCGCCCAACATGAGCTGAGCCACGGAACCGTTTTCGCCACCACGCGGGTCAACGAAGCGTTTGGGCGGGCCATCGGGTTTGTGCAACTGTTCCCGCGTGATTTTGACCAAGTTATGCATTTCGCCCACCACAGCCACACTCAGAACTGGGAACGCGACGGGGAATTGGTGCGCGAGCCGTATACATTGGGCACCTATCTTCTTTGGTTTTTCGGGGTCACGTATTGGCGCAATCGGGTGCTCGGGATGATCCGCCGGGCCCGTGGGATCATCGTGGAACCCTTCATTCGCGAACAAGAAGAAGCGAAAATCATCTTTGAAAGCCGCGTTCATTTGGCGGGATATGTGGGCATCGGATTGGTGGCTTTGGTTTTGCAAAGCTGGGCCCCGCTGACGTTTTGGTTGCTGCCCATGGTGCTGACCAAACCCGTGCACCAGTTGCAAAACACCATCGAACACTTGGGCCTGAGCCACGAAGATGACATTTTGGAAAACACGCGCTCCACGCGCACCAACGCGCTGATGCGGTGGCTGTCTTGGCAGATGCCATACCACACCGCCCACCACACATTTCCTTCTGTGCCGTTTTGGAAACTCAAAGATTTGAACGCTAAAATTGAATCCCAAGCGGGTGAAGTGCACCGCATGGGCTGGATCGAATTTCAGATCGAAGTGATCAAGAAACTGGCCGCCAAAGACGAAAGCCAATACCCCATGAATGAAGTCTGGGTGGTGCCCACCAGCGGCGGTCGTATGCGCATGCCAGCGGAATAAGGCCAACGCAGACCATTGCAGTCTTTAACCACGCCCCTCCAAAGGAAGCAAAGATCCATGTCAGACTTGCCGAAAATCACCCCAGCGGAAAACGGCCCGTTGTTGGTGGATAACCCGCCCAACCTCAAACAGCGGCGTCGCGACGACATTGAAACCGGCGCAAAGACTGCGCTGTGCCGGTGTGGCCAGTCCGCCAACAAACCCTTTTGTGACGGCACCCACAGCAAGGTTGGCTTCAACAGTGCCCCAGACCACAGCAACATTCGCAACACGCCGATTGATTACAACGGGGACGTGGATGGTTTGCCCGTGACGGTGCATTACACCCCGGTTTTGTGCACCCACGCGGCGCAATGCCAGATCAAAGCCAAATCGGTGTTTGACCCCAAGAAAAAACCCTGGATCCAGCCCGAAAATGGGAACTTGGTGGATATCCTCAAGGTGATTGCTGCGTGCCCGTCGGGGGCCTTACGCGTGTCCGTTGGGGCAGTTCGGGGGCAGCATATGACAACCGGCGATGTGGAAATCATGGTGGCCAAAGATGGCCCATATTACGTGCAAAACATCGCGCTTGAGGCAGAGTTCAACGGCACCGATGCCTCCAAAACAAAATTCGCCCTGTGCCGTTGCGGGCAGTCCAAAAACAAACCCTTTTGCGACGGTACGCACTTTGATGTGGGCTGGCGAGACGCAGACGGTGGTTGATCAACACACGTGCACGATACGATCCGATATGGGGGACCCATGGCTCAAAAATTGAAAGTTTTCACCTCGCTTTGGGCCATGCAACCCCATGATCAAAGTGGTGATATCCTGTCGCTGGAAGATGTGTGTGCCAAAGTGGCTGGCGCTGGCTTTGATGGGTTGGCCATTGATCTTGGGGCCAGTGATGTGGCCACAGCCCACGCCGTGCGCCCGCACCTGGAGGCCAACGGTTTAACCCCCTTGATCGTGGCGTTTCCCAAGACGGTTGAAAGCCTGCGCGAAACTCTGGTGATGGCCAAGGATTTTGGCAGCCCTTTTGTGGATGTGATTGGCCAAGTGACGCCCCTGACCGTGGAAGGGATGATCCCTGTGATCCGGGCCTGGATGGATATGGCCGATGAAATTGGCATGCCCATCCAATTTGAAAGCCACCGCAATTGCATCACCAACGATCTGTACACAACGCTGACCTTGCTGGATGCGATCCCTGAAATGCGCATGTGTGCGGACCTCAGCCATTTCGTGGTGGACCGTGAATTTTGGTACCCGCTCAGTGCGCGTGACATGGGGCTGATCAGCCGCATTTTGCAACGTTCTGACAGCTTTCAAGGGCGTGTGGCCAGCCGTCAGCAAATCCAACTTCAGCTTGATTTCCCGCAAAATCAAAAATGGGTGGGTTTGTTCAAAGGATGGTGGCGTGAAGGATTGACTGATTGGCGCACCCGCAGTGACGGCGACTGCGTTTTTCTGTGCGAACTTGGGCCCCCGGAATACGCCATGACCGGACCTGACGGCAAAGAAATGTCCAGCCGCTGGGACGAAAGTTTGCAAATCAAATCATGGGTGCAAGACATCTGGCAGGACCTTGGCGGCGATACCTGATCCCAAGCGCGTTGCGGTGATCGGTGGATCGGGGCTGTTTGGGTCCCGGTTGTGTGATTTGTTGGTGCGCGACGGCCATCAGGTGATTGCCGTGGGCCGGTCCGCAGCATCGGTGCATGTGGCGCGGGATTTGGGCTGCGATCACCTGCGGTGGGACCGCACTGGGGATATGGCCGCGCTTTGGGCGTTGAAGCCCGATGTAGTGGTGGATGCAGCCGGCCCATTCCAATCTTATGGCGAAGATCCATTGCGCTTGCCCAAAGCCTGTCTGGCCCAAGGGGTGCACTATCTTGACCTGTCGGATTCAACGGCGTTTTGCGCCCAGTTTGACGCACTGGATCACCATGCCAAGGATGCCGGTGTTGGCCTGTGGTCCGGGGTGTCCACGGTGCCGTGCCTGTCTGCGGGCTTTGTTGATGCGCTGAGGCAGGGCCTGGATTTGGAAACCGTAGATATTGCCATTTTGCCTGGCAACCGGACGCCAAGGGGCCGATCTGTGACCCACAGCATTATGGCCCAGGCTGGTACTGAATTTGATGTGGTGCAGGGTGGGGTATCATTACGCCTGCGCAATTGGTCCCGCGCGCGGTGGTTTGATTTGCCCAAAGGGCACAGGCGCAAAGCGCGATTGTTTGATCTGCCCGATCGTCAACTGATGCCAATGCGCCAAAACGTGCCCACGGTGCGCACGTGGGCCGGGTTGGAATTGGGGCTGTTGGATTTTGGATTGTTGGCCTTTGCCAAAGCGCGCAGCTGGGGCTTGCCCTTTGCCGGCTGGATGGTGGACGCCACGCTGTTGGTGGCGCGCGTGTTTGAACGCATGGGCACCAACGTGGGTGGCATGGGGGTGGAGGTGACAGGCTGGCACCAAGGCCAAGCCGTGCAGCGCAGCGCCAATTTTATCGTGGAACATGGTTTGGGCCCATATGTGCCCGGGGTGCCGGTGCGCGCGATTTTGCGTAAAACCGGTGGCTTGCCCGTGGGCGCAGGTGCAGCCACGGGCTTGTTGACCAAAGACGATATCATTTCCGCGATGTCAGATTTGCCGCTGGTGATCGAAGAAACCGAAACCCCCATAACGCCTTTGTTCCCGTCTGTCCTGGGCCCGGCGTACCAGCAGCTGCCTCGCGCCGTTGCGGACAGCCACAAAACCATCGGGGTGCATCATTACACAGGCATATCCAAAGTCACGCGGGGCGGGGGGGCTTTTGCGCGCGTGCTGGCCTGGGCGTTTGGATTTCCCGCTGCCACGCGCCGAATTGACGTGACCGTCACGAAAACCGCCACGCCAGATGGGGAAACCTGGGTGCGGTCCTTTGGGGCTTCGACATTTATGTCAAAGCTGTCTGCCAAGAACGGTGCCATGCGTGAACAGTTTGGCCCGTTTTCGTTTGAACTGGGCCTGAATGTCCAAGACGGCGGCTTGAACTTCCCGGTGCGCCGGGGCTTTTTGGGGCCTGTCCCTTTGCCCGCGTTTTGCCTGCCCACATCCCAGGCGCGGGAAACGGAACGCGACGGTAAGTTGTGCTTTGACGTAAAACTTCTTGCCCCCATCACCCAAGGGATGATTGTCTGGTACCAGGGCGAATTGCGCCCGGTGGCTAAGGAAACCCACCCATCATGAAGAAAATCGCGGCCGAGATTGTATCCATCGCATTGCAACTGCTGATCCGTGCTTTGACAGCGGTGCGGGGCATTTGGGTTGGGGGGGAACCCGAAGAC
Organism: Planktomarina sp.; assembly: GCA_020629775.1. Taxonomy (GTDB): domain Bacteria; phylum Pseudomonadota; class Alphaproteobacteria; order Rhodobacterales; family Rhodobacteraceae; genus Planktomarina. Next base: position 3,827 of record JAHDCP010000013.1, on the reverse strand, counting down.
AAGCCGCGTATCTATTATGCCAACCACACCTCGAACGGGGATTTTGTGCTGATTTGGACATCCTTGCCGTCAGAAATCCGCCGCAAGACACGGCCCGTGGCCGCCGCAGATTATTGGTTCAAATCCAAAACCCGCCGCTTTGCTGTGGAAGAAGTGTTCAATGCCGTGTTGATCGATCGCAACGCAGAAAACCGCAAGGAAGGCGAAGACCCGGTAACGTTGATGACCCAAGCCCTGCAACAAGGCCAAAGCTTGATCATCTTTCCTGAAGGCAAACGCAACCAAACGGAAGAAAAGCTGCTGGAATTCCGCACGGGGCTGTATCACTTTTTGCACAACAATCCGGGCGTGGAAGCCATTCCCACATGGATTGAAAACCTGAACCGGGTGTTGCCCAAAGGGACATTGCTGCCAATCCCGCTGATCTGCACCGTCACCTTTGGCGCGCCGGTGACCTTGGGAAAACGCGAAAGCAAACGCAAATTCTTGAAACGCGCCCATGATGAATTGTTGAAACTGGCTGAAATGCAAGATCGGGGGCGTGTCTGATGGGGTGGGATCCAACGCTTTGGGCCTTGGCAGGCTGGTTGCTTTTGGCGCTTTTGGTGCTGACCATTATCGGCGAACTTTTGGAACAAGTGCTGCCCATTGGGCGCGGCAATAGGCTGTTTAAAAACATCAACGATCGCATCAAAGCCTGGTGGATCATGGCCATTTTGTTGGTGGGGGCTTTGGCGTTGGGCAAGGGCGGGGTCTTGGTTCTGTTCCTGTTCATTTCCTTTGCGGCCTTGCGTGAATTTTTATCCCTCACCAACACCCGGCTTGCGGACAGTTGGGCGTTGGCGTCTGCGTTTTTCTTTGTCCTGCCGGTGCAGTTTTTGGCGGTGGCCATGGATTGGCCAGGGATCCTCAGCATGTTCATCCCGGTCTATGCGTTCATGTTCATGCCCATGCTGACGGCCCTGCGGGGGGAGCCGCATTCTTTTCTTATTCGTGTGGCGGAAACCCAGTGGTCTTTGATGGTCAGTGTGTTTTGCGTCAGCCATTTGCCGGCTTTGATGAACCTGACCATCGAAGGGTTTGAGGGCCGGGCTGCCTTGTTGATTTTGTTCTTCATCACCGTGGTGCAGGGATCTGATACCATCCAATATATCTGGGGCGCGCAGTTTGGTCGCCGCAAGGTGGCCCCGCAATTATCGCCGTCCAAAACCGTTGAAGGGTTGGTGGCAGGCACCGTGGGGGCTGCGGTTTTGGCGGGGCTGATTTTCTGGATCACGCCGTTCACCTGGTGGCAGGCCGCCCTGTTGGGGGCTGCGATTTTCTTGATGGGATTTTTTGGGTCATTGGTTATGGCCGCCATCAAGCGCGACCGGGGCATTCGCGAATGGGGACCATTGATGATGGCCCAGGGCGGCGTCACAGACCGGCTGGACACCGCCATTTTCTCTGCCCCGATCTTTTACTATTTGGTGCAGTTTTTCTGGGGCGCTTAAGCCTTGGCGTGAAAGATGAACCCAAGGAAGTTCAGCAACAGTTGGGCTGCCAAAATTTGCGTGCTGTCCGTGGGGTCATAAGACGGGGCCACTTCCACCAAATCAATCCCGACCACATCGCCGCGCGACGCCAAGCCTTGCAGGATTTCCAGCACGTCATAGTACAAGAACCCCCCGTGGGACGGTGTGCCCGTGCCCGGTGCAATCGAAGGGCAGAAGGCATCAATGTCGATGGTGACGTAGTATCGCTTGCCTTCGGGGATACGGTCCAAAACCGCGTCGGTGCCCAGTGTGCGAACCTGGCGCACCGATAAGATATCTGATCCACGCGCGCGCGCGTCCTCATACCCTTCTTTGGCGGTGGAACTGACATTGCGGATGCCCAGTTGGGTCATGCCCGTGACATATGGTTTTTCGATGGCGCGGCGCACGGGGTTGCCGTGGCCATGGGTCACGCCGTGGCGTTCGTCCACAAAATCCAAATGCGCATCAATTTGTATTACGTGGATCGGGTCTTGGTCTGAAAACGCATTGATGCAAGGAATGTTGATGGAATGATCACCACCCAGCGTCACGGGCAGGGCACCCGCCGCCAAGATTTTGCGAACGCCATGTTCAATGTTGGCGTGGCTTTCTTCGGTTTTGGTGTGGATGATATCGGCGTCACCGATATCCACGATGCGCACGTCCCCGGGCAAATAGGTGGCGTCGTCTTCATGGTCATAAGCGCCCGCGTGCCCAAAACTGAAAAGCGTGGATGCTTCACGGATGGCCCGTGGCCCGAACCGCGCACCGGGCCGCCACTGGGTGCCAAAATCAAACGGCGCGCCCAAGATGGCCACGTCTGCTTCGATATTGTCCCAATCGGCAACGTAAGGGCGCTTGCCAAAAGTGGAGATGCCTACAAAGGGCAAATCCAAACGCCCGCTTTCGTATCCGTGTCCTGCCATTGTGGTCTCCAGTTTGTTCAGTCCGGGGCGTCAAGAAACACCCGTACGGCGGCTTCAAATTCCCGTGGTTTGTCTGCGTGTAACCAATGTCCTGCACCTGGCAGTTTGGCAAACCGCGCTTTGGGAAACAGGCTCTTGATCGTATCGCGATGCGCGCGCGTCACATATTCCGACTCTGCGCCCGTCAAAAACAGCGTGGGGTTTTCGAACTGCCCAGTCACATCTGGCCAGCCCACAATATCATCCATCCAATGGGACAGGGCGTTCAAATTGAACCGCCAACGTTTGCCCCTGACATCCAAAGACTGCAGCAAAAACGCACGAATACCTGGCTCGGCTATTTGTGTCGCCAGGGCTGCATCGGCGTCCTGGCGCGTTTCGATGTGACCCAGGTCCAAGCTTTGCATGATATCAATCAGGTGCTGCTGGCTGTGCCCATAGGCCACAGGGGCGATATCGGCCACCACCAGGCGCCTTATCGGGGTGCCAGCCAACGCAGTCACCATCGCGGCTTTCCCGCCCATGGAATGGCCCAATACATCACAGGACCCAAGACCGGCCAAGCAGGCTGCGATGTCACCCGCCAGCGCGTGATAGCTGTTGTCGTCATCATGAAAGCTGTGACCGTGGTTGCGCATATCCAGCGTTATCACCCGCCGTGTGTCTGACAGCCGCTTAGCGATCACACCCCAGTTTCGTCCTGACCCGAACAGGCCGTGCGCGATAACCAAGGGCGTGCCGCCACTGCCGTATTCAGAAGTCGTTAACATTTGCATGGTTTAGACTCTCTGGCACGTTCCCACCAGTATCTGTTGACGATTTTGTAATGCTTGACCCTGCCATCGCCCCGTTGATTGACGACGCCAAAGCCCGCTTGAATGCGGCTTTTGATGTTGGGGAAGGTCCCTTGGCCGATACGCTGGTGGTGTTAACCGAAGAAATCTCGCCGACGCTTGCGCATCACTTGGGTGTTTTGGCGCAGGCAGAACAGTCTGATACGGCGCAAGTCGCCGATGTTCAGATTGCCCATGCACGATTGGTACGGCTGATGAAAAAGCCGGGCAAACCAACGCTGTCGCCTGAACGACTGCAGGCGCGCTTAATGCTGTTTGGAAAGGCCGCTGCGGCATGCATCTTAGTGGCAATCGCCATGCAGATCGTGTGGTGATCCCGGCACACCAAGGCGTGCCGGGACAAAGATTTTAGTAAATTGGGAACTTGGCGCACATGGCTTCGACTTCCGCCTTTACCTTGGCTTCAACGGTTGCGTTCCCGTCTTCGCCATTGGCGGCTAGGCCATCGACGACTTCGATGATCCAATCTGCGATCTGACGGAATTCCGCCTCTCCGAATCCGCGAGTTGTCCCTGCGGGGGATCCCAGGC
>JAHDCP010000108.1 GCA_020629775.1 Planktomarina sp. | reverse complement strand
CGATATTTGTAGGCCGCCAACCAGACTGGCAGCAGGATGTGCTTAAAGGTCACGTCAGACACTTGGGTTTTGACGTCGTTGATGCGCTGTTCGTCGCCGCCTATGTCGAACCGGATGTCGCGCAAAATGATTTGGTGCATTTTGGCACGGGCATCATCGTACCCATTAACCAGTTCAACAGTATATCCTTCGGCCCGAAACCCGGCTAGAAACTCTGGATTGTAGGGGCGCAGTTCTGACAAATCCCACGGCTCCAAGCCTTCGGTAAAGCGTTTGGGCAAGGAAGCTGACGCCAAAACCAACACGTCATCAAACCAACGTGCCACCCGCCCACGAACGCTGCGCCATCTGGTTTTGCGGACGCGAACCGTTTCACGTTTGCCGTCCCGCATAACAGTGCGATTTTCATAGTAATGCGTGCCGCGCTGCCCAGAATAGGCAGACTTTGTGTCAGCATCAAAGGTCCAGTAAGGCACGTAAATGCCATTCATCTTGCGCCCTTTGCGTGCGTATTCTTGCAAGCCATTGGGGGCAAACCACAGACCGCCCAGCCAGTCTTTCATGGCGCCGCGCGCAGTGCGTTCATCAAAGGCAAACGGCAAAAGCCCTTTGGGTTTAATATGGCGGTGGTTACCGGTGTCCGTAACGACAGGGGTGGCGCAAAACGGGCAGTCCGCGGAATGCGTGGCGGCGTTGAATTCCACTTGCGCCCCACAATTGGCGCAGCCCGCTACGCGGGTTTCTTCCATTTCCGCCTCAGGTAACTTGGCTTCAACAGCCCGGCGGAAATCCAGTTCCACCACAGTTTCACCGCCCGTCAAAATGGCATCGGTGTTGCCGCAATGATCACAAGTTAAAGTGCCCTGGTCAGGATCAAACCGAAAGTCAGACCCGCAGTTGTCACAAGGGAAACGGTGTTCTTCAATGCTCATGCCCGGGGATCCTTTGACGTGGCTTGCAGTCTTTTAACATTTCGGGGACGGTGGGTGCCATGAAAACTCATGTGATTGCCGCGATTATTTGTTGTGTTGTGACGCCAACCTTGGCAACAGCGCAAACTGCCACCTATCAATTTTCCTGGCAGGGGGCTGGCGGATATTCCATGAAGGGGGCTGTTCAATTCGCGGGAACCAGTGGATTGAATATTCTGACCGAACAAGACGTGCAGTGTTTTGAAGTATTTGGTTTCAAGGATGAAGCCCCGGTTGGATCCTGGTTTTTGGGGAACTTGACCCCGCAAACCACTTGGCGTTTGCATTTTGATGTTAGCCAATCTTCGTTCTTGGTGGTGGGGGACGGTGTGCCCATGCCGCAAGCTTGGAACATGGATGGCGGTGGGTACAACTGCGGCGTCGATGGTTTTGGGTTTAATCTTGCCGGTTACGCCCAAGATTTGTGCATCAACAACGATTTGATCGAAGAAAGCCAAGTCCCGCCGCCCCAACCATTTCCCGCCACCCAAGTGGAAAACCATGGGTTTTCCGATCCCGGGTGCGCAGGTGAATTAATGATGAGCCAGCTGGACCTTAGGCCCCAGGGGGTGGCGGTGGCAAAACAGTGAACAACTGCGCCAATTCCTGAATGTCTTCGGCTTTTTGCCAACCGTCTTGGCCGGCTGTCCAAAGAAAAGTATCGCGCGACAAGCTGCCATCAGCAACCATACGCCCCAGATCAGCTTTGGAAAACGGCCCTGTTGTTTTGCCTTTTTCCGCCATGTGCCAAATGTGTTCCACAGGGGGTGGGGGCGGTGGTGCCGCCGCAGGGGCAGCCCCCCAAGGTCCCTGTTGGGCCATTTGACCGGCCATCGCCATGCCCATACCCATGCCAAGACCAGCACCCATGCCGCCGCCGCCATTGGGGTTGGACGCAGAGGCTGTCATCGCTTCAGCAGCGGAATACTGCGTGAATCGGTTCAGATCGCCTGCAATGCCCACGGACGTGCGTTTGTCCAATGCTGCTTCCACTGCGGGGGGCAGCGAAATATTTTCGATGTACAGTTCCGGTAGCGACAATCCGTATTCGGCAATGTTGTCACTGATGGCTTCAGCCAACATGCGACCCAAATCTTGTGTGTTTGCGGCCATGTCCAAAACGGGAATGCCGGAACTTGCGATCAAGCGCGTGAATTCTTGGACAATGATGTTGCGGATTTGGAAACTGATCTCATCCATAGTGAATTCGCCGTCGGTGCCCACAACTTCTGTCATGAAACGGGCAGGGTCTGTCACTTTGACGGAATACGTCCCAAAGGCACGCAACCGGACCGGCCCAAACTCAGGGTCGCGGCACATGATCGGGTTTTTCGTACCCCATTTCAAATTGTTGAAACGGGTGGTGTTCACATAATAAATTTCAGACTTAAACGGCGATTTAAAGCCGTGGTCCCAATGGTTCAATGTAGTCAGGATTGGCATGTTGTTGGTTTCCAACATGTACAAGCCGGGTGTGAACACATCTGCCATTTGGCCTTCGTGGATGAATACGGCTGCTTGGCCTTCACGTACGGTCAGCTTTGCCCCGTACTTGATTTCATGGCCTTCACGTTCAAACCGCCACACCATGGTGTCGCGCGTGTCGTCCACCCAGTGAATGACATCAATGAATTCGCCAGTTAGAAAATCGAAAATACCCATGAAATCTCTCCGTGTTTGGGGATCGGGCCGCAACGGTGTTGCGACCCAAGTGTTGGAAGTTAGCCGTCTACAGACGACCCAACCGCGTATCCCGAACCAGTGCCGCTTGCTTTGGCGGCAGCCAGTTTTTCACGCAATTCAGTTTCCATTTCTTGCAACGCAGTTTCGGCTTCGGCCCGCTTGCGCTTGCCTTCGTCTGCAATTTGCAGGCTGTCTTCGATGGTGCCGATAAGCTGGGCGTTGGCCTTCTTAATGGCTTCAATGTCGAACACACCGCGTTCCATTTCTTCGCGGACGATTTTGTTCGTCTCACGCAGATTGTCCGCGTTTGATGTCAACAATTCGTTGGTCAGATCATTGGCTTCGCGAATGGCAGTTGCCGCTTCCTTGGACCGTTGGATGGTCACAGCCTGGGCCAATTGTGTTTCCCAAAGTGGCACTGTATTCACCATGGTCGAGTTGATTTTGGTTACCAAAGATTTGTCGTTTTCTTGTACCAAGCGAATAGACGGCAAAGACTGCATGGTGACTTGACGCGTCAGTTTCAGATCGTGGACACGGCGTTCCAGATCATCACGCGCTGCGCGCATGTCACGCAATTCCTGCGCTTTCATGACTTTGTTCTTTTCAGCCGCGCGTTCCACGGCAGCTTCGGCTTTTGGAATGTCTTTTTCGTCCACCAGCTTCAGCTTTTCTTCACCGGCTGCGATGTAAAGCGCCAGTTCGTCGTAAAATTCCAACGTTTTATCGTACAAAACATCCAAGCTTTCGATGTCTTTCAACAGCTTGTGTTCGTGATCCAAAAGGTTGTCTGTGATCTTGTCAATCTGACCTTGGACTGTTTCGTAACGTGCATAGAATTTTGCCAAAGGTGCCGCTTTGCCAGTCAGCTTTTCCCACCAGCTGCGGTTGCGGCGCATGTCCAATTCGCTGACGGAAAAGCCGCGAATTGTAGTGACCATGTTACGCAAGCTGTCGCCCGCAGGACCCACATCTTTGTTGCGCACGCCCGACAACATAGATTGTGAAATGACTTGCAATTCAGCTTGTGCCGCGGACCCGAAGGATATGATGGACTGGGTGTCCTTCATGTCCAACTCTTTGATCCGTTTGCGAATTTCAGCGCCGGTTGGTTTGTCGGCGTTTTCCAACACCACCAATTCGGTGGAAGGCTCACGCAATGTCAGCGCAGTGATTTTTTCAACTTCGGCCACAGCGGCCTCGGCTTTTAGACGAATATCTTCAGACATGTTCTATCCCTTTCATCTTAGTCTGTGGTCAGCCCTTCCCGGGCCAAACGGTCGCGCAGGACTTTCATTTCGATGTCCAGGTCAGTTTTGTTGTTGGCCAAAAGCGTTTCGGTTTTGGCAGTGAAATTGCCTTCCAGATCGTCCAGGAAAGCAAGGAACTCTTGGCGTGATTTAGGATCACGCTTGTTGGCATACAGCCCCGCGAATTTCTGCGTCGCGTCTTTGGCGCCTGTCAAATAGACAGACAAATACTTGCGCGCTGCGGACAAATCCGTTGGGTCTTCTTCCACACGGCGAAACAGGGCGCGCGCAGTGGATTGGAAATCCGCAACCCGGGCTTCGACTGTTCTGTCACCCAGGTTTTGCACCGTGGCAGACATAATGCCCAAGGTACTTTCCGCATCATCCACAACGCGGGCAACACGATCTTGTTGGAACTGGTCAATCCCATCAAAACCTTTGTTTTTCATGGGGTCAGGCCCGAATGCGAACAGATGCAAAACCACACCTGCGATACCCGGGATGATCGCGGCCAAGCCCATTTCGGAAAAGCCTGCTGTGGCCAGCCCCAATCCCATCAACGCGGCACCGCAGATTTTGCGGGGGAAGGCCGGTTTTCGGGCAACGGTGCGGGCATCATAGGCTTCTTGCGCCAAAATCCCTTCACGGGTCAGCCAGGCCGCCAATAACAACATCCCAAGGGCCAACAGCGCAAACCCAAAGTCCGCGGCGCCCGTTCCAACGAACATGCTGATGACCAAAGGAAGCGGCGCCACAAAAAGCAAGTTAACCCCAAAGCCCGCTTTGCTGGCTTTGGCCCCGCCATAGGGGCGCTTTTCAACGTATTGAACGTCGGCGTCATCTGGGCTGAACTTGCCCCCAAACCGTTTGGCCATGGATCAAAGTCCCCCGAAAAGTGCCATGGTGAAGATCAAAATGACCAGTATCACATAGGCCACGCGTTGAAGTCCCGTGCCAGACATTTTGCATCCCCCTTATGGTGCGGCGCCCCCAATATATGGGGGATCACCGCACAATTTACTAGATCAATGGCTTTGATCTTGATTTGCTTGACGTTCCATTTCCAGTTTCCGGTTGTAGCCAGATTGCAGGATTTCCACTGCAAACAGCACGATTACTGAGAAATAGAAGGTTGTTTTGGACATTGGCACCAATGGGTAGCCAAAGAACTTGAGCGCCAAGTCATCATCGTGCATGGCGTGACTTGCAGCAACGCCGGCTTCACCGATCAAAACAACACCGACGATCAGCAAGATGAAAAGGCCCAGCACTTCATACATGCGGTTCTTTTGCAAAAACGCTGTCACGCCATCAGCCAAGAACAGCATGGCCGCACCGGACAAACCGATGGCGATCACCAGAAGTATGATTTCTTGTGTGATGGCCAAAGCGGACAGCACAGAGTCAAAGCTGAAAATCAGGTTCATCAAAACAATCAGCGCAACGACCTTTGCGGCTGATTTGCCGGACTTATTTTGGACATCATTGTGCAAGTCATGGACAGACAGCATGTGAGAGATTTCTTTCACCGCTGTGTACATGATGAAAACGCCGCCCAGAATGAATACGCATGTCGCGAAGTTGATACCACCCGATAGCCAAGGGTGGGTGAGAACCACGAAGGGTTCGCGCAGTGCATCAATCAAAAAGACCATTGCGACCAGCAGGACGATGCGCAAGATTACAGCCAGGATAATTCCCCAGAACCGTACCGCACGCTGTTGTGCGACCGGCGCGCGCTGACTTTCGATGGAGATGTAAAGCAAGTTGTCAAAGCCCAAGACAGCTTGCAACAGGCACAGCATCAGCAAGTTGCCCAGGTTTTCCACTGTTAACAGACCCGCCAAGGCGTCAGCGGAAAATAAGCTTAAAATTTCTGCCATATCTAGGCTCCCGTAAAGATTTGCGCACAAGATTTACCCATGTGCGCTTGGTTTTCAACGTTTAGTATTTGGTTTGCGGCGGCTTGTACGCGGGGAAAGTTTGGGTTTTTGCGACCAGCCCATCTGATCTTTCAACACCCTTTGCTTCACTTCTTCCACTTCGCCTTGTTTCAATTCACGCAATTGGAACGGTCCATAAGATATCCGGATCAAGCGGTTAACAGTCAAATCCAAGGATTCCATGGCCCTTCGGATTTCGCGATTTTTGCCTTCGCGTAATCCCACTGTCAGCCATGCATTGGCGCCTTGTTGGCGGTCCAGAATAACTTCCATGGCCAAATATTTAACGCCTTCCACCACCATGTCGGACCGCAAAGGTTCCAGGCGTTCTTCGGTTACGCGGCCGTTGACCCGCACCCGGTATCGGCGTTTCCATCCGGTGCTGGGCAATTCCAAATTGCGTTTTAGACCGCCATCGTTGGTCAACAACAGCAGCCCTTCTGAGTTCATGTCCAGCCGTCCCACGGACATAACGCGCGGCATTCCATCGGGTAGGGCGTCAAAAACCGTTTCACGCCCTTTTTCATCGCGTTCTGTGGTCACAAGACCTGTGGGCTTATGGTACAGCCACAACCGCGCCACGTCTGGCGTCCCAATCTCTTTGTCGTCCACCAGAATTTTGTCGGCTGCTGTTACAGTAAGTGCCGGGGAAGAAAGGGTTTTTCCATTCACTTTGACGCGGCCCGCTTCGATCATACGTTCGGCTTCACGGCGGCTTGCCACGCCGGCGCGGGACAGGACTTTGGCAATGCGGTCGCCTTTTTCGGCGGATTTGGGCGGTGTCTGGGTCATGGCCCCCGCCATAAGGCTTGCAAGCGGCGGTGCCAAGCGGCAAGCAAGACGCATGTGGAATTCCCCGAATATGGTCTTAGCGTTGAAGCAAGCGCAGGATGCTGCAGATGCAGGCGAAGTTCCCGTGGGGGCAGTGATCACGGATAAGGATGGCACAGTTTTGGCCATCGCCCAAAACCGCACGCGCCGCGACCAAGATCCCACGGCCCATGCAGAAGTGCTGGCCATTCGCCAAGCGGCAGCCCACTTAGGGCAGGACCGGCTGATTGGGTGCACATTACATGTTACTTTGGAGCCTTGTGCGATGTGCGCAGGGGCCATCGCCCATGCCCGTTTGGACAGAGTTGTATATGGGGCGGCTGATCCAAAGTCGGGGGGTACCGACCATGGGGCGCGGGTGTTTGATCATGCGCAATCCCACCACAGCCCGGAAGTGGTGTCCGGGGTCATGGAGGCGCAAGCTGCGGATTTGTTGCAAAGTTTCTTCGCAATGAAACGCCGTTAACCTTTGGCGAAAATGGGGTGCACAACCTGTACACAATCCGTACACACCCCGTACACCGCCGGTACACCGGTGGGAAATTAACCATTTGCGTTAACATTTTATCAAAAGGTCCGCGCTGAGCGCGGTCACGATGTTTTGTGCTGCCGCACGGGCTTCAAGGAAGGCCAGCCTCCCTTGAAAATCCCACCGAGGTATTTGTACTCAAAGTGAAGAGATTAGAGGGGGGGCGCCATGGATTTGTTTGCCCAGATGGATGTGTATTGCGAACGCACCGATCTGACCTTTTGGTCGGAGCCTTGGAACGCGTTAACCAATGGGTCTTTCATCGTCTTTGCCTTAGTGATGTTTTTGCGTCTGCGCGGGACCGGATTGGTGGGGGGGCATATCCTTACTGCGATCCTGGCGGCGATTGGGGTGGGGTCGTTTTTGTTTCACACCCATGCCACTGGCTGGGCCATGTTGGCGGATATTGTTCCCATCGGGATATTTATTTTTGTGTATTTGTTCTTGGTGGCCAAGGATTTTTTGAATTGGCCCACCTGGTTGGCGGTTTTGGTGACGTTGGCGTTCATACCCTATGCTGCACTGATGGTGCCGGTGTTGAATGAAATCCCCTTTGTGAAGATTTCCGATTTTTATTGGACCGTGCCGATATTGCTGTGCGCTTTTGCGCCCTTGGTGGCGCGGTGCAGCCCTGCAACGGCCCGCGGCATGGTGATTGGGGCAGGGGTTTTGGCATGTTCCATCGCGCTGCGATCTTTGGATATGGGGCTGTGTGATGTGTTTCCCACGGGGACCCATATCTTTTGGCATTTGCTGAATGGTGCCATGTTGGGCTGGATGATTGAAGTTTACCGCCGCCACATGCTTGGCAAGGGGCACGCTTCGGTT
>JAHDCP010000107.1 GCA_020629775.1 Planktomarina sp. | reverse complement strand
CTTGAACGCCTCAGCGTGCCCAGTCCTTTGGGCGCGCTGACTTTGGTGGCCGAAGGTGGCCACCTGATACGGCTGGATTGGGGGGATCAGGGAACAGGGTCCCAAGCCCCAATCTTGGTCAAGGCCGCCGAACAATTGGCGGCGTATTTTGCAGGCGATGCCACGGCATTCGATCTGCCATTTGCACCGCAACCTTCTGATTTTGCACAACGATTCCAAAATGCACTGAATGCAATTCCCTTTGGGCAAACCCGCACCTATGGCGATTTGGCCAAAGATCTGGGGGTGTCTGCACAAGCCATTGGGCAGGCATGCGGGGCCAACAAAATTCCCATTATCGTCCCGTGTCACAGGGTTTTGGGGGCCACGAACTTGGGCGGCTTTTCGGGGGCTGGCGGGGTAGATGACAAGGTCTGGCTTTTGCGCCACGAAGGGGCCGCGGGGTTGTTGATTTGACCCACCGCACGGTGGTGTAACGTACGGTTAACGGGCTTTAACTAAACCCAACTCGATCCTTGCCAAAACGGCCCGCCTGACCGGGGGCTGACACATAAAGGCAAACGGGTTGCGCAAAGCACACCCACAGGATTCGTCCGGCCCTGGGGCAATTGTGCCGCCGGGGCTGTGGGACGTTCCGGATCACATGCGACTTGGCCCGCAATTTTGCTGGGCAAAGACCCCGGGTGGTGTATCCAACCCATCGAAATCGACCGTCAACACAACACACCGCTTTACACCCGCCCCCCCTGGGATACGCTGCCCCCCAATGGCTGACAGAAAGCGCATTTCATGACCCTCACCGTTTTCATCGCTGTTTTGTTTTCTGCCCTGTTGCACGCCAGTTGGAATGTTCTGATCAAAACAGGCAGCAGCAAGCAAAAAGCCATGTTGCTGATGTCGGTCTGCCAGGCGGGGCTTGGGGGGGTGATCGTCTTGTTCCGGGACCTTCCGGGGTCCGATGTTTGGGTGTGGATCGTGGCATCGGGCGTGATCCACTGCGCGTATCAGTTGTTTCTGGCCTATGCCTATGAACAGGGGGATTTAAGCCGCGTTTACCCCATCGCGCGCGGCACGGCGCCGTTTCTTGTTCTTGTCGCCAGCTTTTTGTTTGGCATCGACATGATTGCCGGCGCTGAATTTTGGGGCGTCTGCGTTTTGTTGTTGGGGATCGTCTTGATGGCCCGCGGCGTGTTCACCAGTGGGGAAAGCAGGCGATTGCTGCCGTTTGCCTTTGGGTCCGCTTTGGCCACGGCTGGGTATTCACTGGTGGATGGCCTGGGCGCGCGGATCTATGGGGATCCGTTTGCATATGTGGGTTGGCTGATGCTGTGCAGCGGGTCTTTTTATGCGGCCTTGATTTTTGGCCTGAAAGGCCGGGATGTGTTTCGGTGGCGGGTGGCCGATCTGGGCACGGGCGTTGCCGCCGCTGGGGCCTCCATGGCGGCCTATATGGTGGCTGTTTGGGCCATGACATTGGCCCCCATCGCCCTGGTGACGGCGCTGCGCGAAACGTCAATATTGGTTGCGATGCTGCTGGGGTGGTTGGTGTTTGGTGACAAAATGAATGCCACCAAAATCGCCGCTGGGGGGCTTATACTGGTGGGCGTTGCTTTGACACGAGTCTAGCTTCGGTCAACTGTTGGGCGATGCCTGCAAATGTCAGATAGGCTGTGGTGGCCAGCAAACCGAAATACGCAATGGGGTGCACCGTGAAGTTGCCCCAAGCGGCCCAAACCGCAAACCCGATCCATGCCAACGCCACTGGCAGCGACACCATGCGCCACCGCACCGTGCGGGTGGGGTGGATGAACTTCAATGGAAAGAACTGCCCGACCGCCAAGATGGCCACAACGCCCATAATGACCCAGTGGTTGGGTTGCGTGGCGAAAATCACGATGATCGCCATGTTCCAACACCCGGGAAACCCGGAAAAGGAGTTGTCTTTGGTCTTCATCCGGGTGTCAGAATAATAAAGCGCGGATGTGAACGTGATGGCAATAATCGCGGCCCAGCCGGTCCAGCCGGTCAGCAAGCCGCTGGCAAACAAGGCGTAGGCCGGGATGAACACATAGGTCATGTAGTCGATGATCAAATCCATGATCACGCCGTCAAATTCAGCCGCATTGGTTTTGACGTCGTAGCGTCGCGCCAAGGGGCCATCGATCCCGTCCACGGCAAAGGCCACCACCAGCCAAACGAACATCATGTCCCATTTGGCCTGAACGGCTTCTAACATGGCCAACATGGCAAAGACCGCGCCAGTGGCGGTCAAAAGATGGACGGACAGGGCTTTGAGGCGAATGGTCATTGCGCGTGTTTGGCGGAAAAGAGGGAAGAAGGCAATCGCGCTTGGCGGCGCCTGTCAAATTGTCCGCAACTGGCGCTGCGGGTTTGATGTTTGTTTGCCTCCGGCGGGGATATTTTTCCAACAATGATGAGGGTGGTTTTGGGGTCAGCTTCATCATTGTTGCGCAAGTATCCTGGGGGTGGGGCGCATGCCCCGGGGGCAAAGCCCCCAGCGATGGGGCGGTTATGCCTTGGGGTGGGCCATATCGTACACTTCCATCAACCGGGCGGTGTCCACAGCGGTGTAAGCTTGTGTGGTGGACAGGCTGGCGTGGCCCAGAAGTTCTTGAATGGCGCGCAAATCGCCGCCCGCGTTCAGCAGATGGGTTGCAAATGAATGGCGCATGGCGTGGGGGGTGGCTGTGGCCGGCAGGCCCAATTGCGCCCGTGCGGAGGCCATGGCGCTTTGGATGATGCGCGGTGACAATGCGCCACCCCGCACACCGCGAAACAGCGGGCTGTCGGGTTCCACGGGGAAAGGGCACACCCGAACATAGGCATCAACCGCGCGTCTGGCCGCGGGCAAGACGGGCACGATGCGTTCTTTGCCGCCTTTCCCTGTGATGCGCAAAATATCAGGTAAGGGCACATCGCGGCCTTTGAGGCCCAGCGCCTCAGATATCCGCAAACCACACCCGTACAGAACTGTGGCCACGGCGATATCGCGTGCGGCAGTCCAATCTTCGCGGGCTTGGGTGCCCAGGGTTTCGATCATGGCGGTGGCGGCATCTTCCGTCAGGGGGCGCGGCAATTTCTTTTGGAACTTCGGCGCGCGGGCCGACAAAACAGCTGTCGGTTCAAACCCTTCGCGCTTGGCCAGCCATTTGTAGAAGGATTTTACCGCAGACAGCATTCGCGCCAAGGACCGTGCCCCAACGCCGCGGCCGCGTTCAAACGCCATCCAAGATCGCATGTCGCGGATGGAAATATCCGACAAGGCCCCCAGTCCTTGGGGGGCACCACGGTGCTGTGTCATAAACCCAAGAAAACTGGTAACGTCCCCGCCGTAAGCCGTGATGGTGGCTTCACTGACGCCGTTCAAAGCGCGTTCGTGGGTCAGCCAGTTTTGCAACGCATCGCGGGCGGCTGGGGAAATTAAGTCCATGCCAGCGCCCTTAGGCCAACCAGCGACGCATGGCCCGTTCCAAGCTGCTGGCGAAAAACGACAACAGGTCCGTGCCCTGGGATGGGCTGAATTGATGCGGGTCTTCCGCGCCCAAGACCAACAGGCCGGGCATTTTGTCAGCGCCCAAATCCAGCTTCAAGCACGCCTCTGATTGGATCCAGGCGGCGGCTTCGCCGAAGACCATGTCTTTGTCGGGGTTCACTTGGCGCAAGGTGATTTTGCGGTCTTGGCGGGCGCGGCCTTGGCTGACGTATTCCGCGATAAAGCCTTCTGGGGCAGGGACCAGCACATCATCAAACGCTGACAGACCCGCATTGGGCGCGGCATCCTTTGTTTCCAGGATCAAGCGGACGTAATCGACCCGCAAGATTTCAGGCATGTCGCGGCGCACGACGTTTAAGAAGTCTTCGAAGGTGACCGGGTCCAGCATGCGCAGGACCGCACGGTGTATCATATTTGTCCCGGCCAAGTTGTCATATGCTGCGGCGATGACGGAACGGTGGGTGTCTTCCAGCCGGTCCAGCCGGTCTTCTAGGCGGCCCATGGCCAGCCCGCGCATGTCCACCACATTGCCGCCCATGGCGCCATCGGTGGCGGCCACAAGGGCGTTCATTACATCGCGATCATCCAGGATAAGTCCCGGATCATTAAGGATTTTTTCACGTAGATCGTTGTCCACCACGGCGGCCGGGGTTGGGGTCATTGCTGCCTCTTACACTGCTTGGTTGGGCATTTTTGCCCTTATTGTGAGAGGCTTATAGCACGACGTTACAGTAATTTCATCTGCAATGTGTGTGTCCCGCCAAAATCCTGATGATGTGCAGACCCGGGCGGGACAGTGAAATTTAAAGGATGTCTTGGCCGGTTTTGGCCCAATCAGCCATGAATTGTGCCAAGCCTTTGTCAGTCAACGGGTGGTTCACCATGGATTTGATGACTTTTGGTGGTGCAGTGATGACATCCGCACCGATGCGCGCGCTGTCCAGCACGTGGTTGGCGGACCGGATGGAGGCCGCCAAGATTTGCGTCTCAAAGCCGTAGTTGTCGTAAATCACGCGGATGTCTTGGATCAAATCCATGCCGTCCAGGTTGATATCATCCAAACGGCCAATGAAGGGGCTGATGAAGGTGGCGCCCGCTTTGGCGGCCAGCAGCGCTTGGTTGGCGGAAAAACACAGCGTGACGTTGACCATTTTGCCTTCGCCCGACAGCACCTTACAGGCCTTCAAACCGTCCCAGGTCAGGGGCAGTTTTACGGTGACGTTGGAGGCGATTTCAGCCAGTTTGCGACCTTCGGCGATCATGGCATCGGCCTCTGTCGCCACAACTTCCGCGCTGACGGGGCCAGGCACCAATTCGCAAATTTCTTTGGTGACTTCCAGAATGTCGCGGCCCGATTTCAAGATCAGGGATGGGTTGGTTGTGACCCCATCCACCATACCCAGGTCGTGCAGTTCGGCGATTTCGTCAATTTCTGCGGTGTCTACGAAAAATTTCATGGGGGCCTCCTTGATGGCGCTACCGGTGTTGTCCATTGTCTATCCCATGGCTGATCCCACCGAAACCCCCCAACACGACACCATTTGGTTTGACGAAGGCACCCTTGTGGCGGTGCTGACGACGCAACCTTTGGACCGGACGTTGGATTACAAAGCCCCCGAAGGTGGGTGCTGGCAGGGCGCCTTTGTGGAAGTCCCCTTGGGCCCGCGCAAAATTTTGGGGGTGGTGTGGGGGCCAGGCGAAGGGGGGTTTGATTTGGCTAAGGCGCGGTCGGTGACCCGCGTATTGCAAGCTGCCCCGATGCAACCTGCGATGCGTGATTTTCTGATGCGGGCGGCGGACTATACACTGACACCCCTGTCCGCGATGTTGCGGCTTGCCACCCGTGCGCCGGGGTTGGGGGACAGCCCATCCATGCGGCACGTGTACCGGATGGGTGCGCGGGGCGGGATTGAAACCGGCGATGTTGGCCGCATGACGCCCGCACGCCAAAAAGTTTTGGCGGTGTTAGAGGATTTTGGCGATTTGTCGTTTACCCTGAAGGAACTGGCTGACGCCGCAGATGTGACCCCATCGGTGGTGAAGGGGCTGGTGAAACTGGGGGCTGTCCTGGAAGAAAAGACCCCGCGCGATGTGCCGTATCCTGGTTTGGATTATGACGCGTCGGGCAAAGCCCTGTCGGCGGACCAGGCAGCGGCGGTGGCGGCTTTGCAAGGGGATGCCAAAGCACAGGTTTATTCCACCACCTTGCTGAAGGGCGTGACCGGGTCTGGCAAAACGGAAGTATATTTGGAAGCCGTGGCCGCCTGTTTGCGCCAAGGGCGGCAAGCGCTGGTGTTGTTGCCCGAAATCGCCCTGACGGCAGAATTTTTGTCCCGTGTGGAAGACCGGTTCGGGGCGCGGCCTGCGGAATGGCATTCAGGCGTAACCCTGACCGAACGCCGCCGTGCGTGGAAAATGGTGGGCCAGGGCCATGCCCAATTGGTGGTGGGCGCGCGGTCTGCGCTGTTCCTGCCATTCCAGGATTTAGGGCTGATCGTCGTGGATGAAGAACACGACACGTCGTACAAACAAGAAGACGGGGTGTTGTACAACGCCCGCGATATGGCGGTGCTGCGGGCGAATTTGGAAAGTGCGCAAGTGGTGCTGGCGTCCGCCACCCCCAGCTTGGAATCTTGGGCCAATGCCGAAGCGGGCAAATACAAACGCTTGGATTTGACCACGCGCTTTGGGGCCGCGGTGATGCCCGATTTGCGCGCCATTGATATGCGGGCAGAGGCTGTGCCTGGCGGGCGGTGGGTGTCCCCCACATTGCAGGCGGCGGTAAATGCGCGGTTGGCGTTGGGGGAACAATCCCTGCTGTTCATCAACCGCCGGGGATATGCGCCCGTGACCCTGTGCCGGGCCTGCGGCAATCAGATCGGGTGCGATCACTGCGACGCGCGGATGGTGGAACACCGGTTCCAAAAACGGCTGATGTGCCACCAATGCGGCGAAACCAAACCCATGCCGGAAAAATGCCCATCGTGCGAAGCAGAAGGGCGCTTGTCCGCTGTGGGGCCGGGGGTGGAACGATTAACTGAAGAAGCCGAAGCCCTGTTTCCCGATGCCCGCGTGGCAACACTGTCGTCCGATATGTATGGATCGGCCCGGGCCCTGAAAGCCCAGATCGAAAGTTTGGCCGCCGGCGAAGCGGACGTGATTATCGGCACCCAATTGGTGGCCAAAGGGCATAACTTTCCCCTGCTGACCCTGGTGGGGGTGATTGATGCGGATTTGTCGTTGCACGGCGGTGATTTGCGGGCGGCGGAACGGACATTTCAACTGATGCGCCAAGTGGCGGGTCGGGCCGGGCGGGCGGATAAGCCCGGCGTTGCCATGTTGCAAACCCACCAACCTGAACACCCCGTCATTCGCGCCATTTTGGGCGGCGATGAAGAAGGCTTCTGGAAAGCCGAAGCCGCAGAACGCCATATGGCAGGGGTTCCGCCCTATGGCCGTTTGGTGGGAATCGTCATCAGCAGCCCGGACATGGCGGAAGCGTTTGATTTGGGCACCGCCATGGCGCGCAACGCCGTGCCGTTAACGCAGATCGGCGCACAGGTCTTTGGCCCAGCCCCCGCACCCATCGCCCGGGTCCGGGGTCGCCACCGCGTGCGCTTGTTGGTGAAGGCCAGCAAAAGTGCCCCGATCCAGGCAGCGATTACGCAATGGCTTGCGCAGTTTAAATGGCCAAACCAATTGCGCTTGTCTGTGGATATCGATCCGCAGAGCTTTTACTGACCTCAATTTTACGAACGTTGTTCAAATTTTTGATTGACGCATGGGTGGGTGTGTGATTGAACATTGTTCACATGAACAGCGTTCAATGAGGAGACGTGCTATGAAATCCATTCTTCCCTATGTTTTTGGTCTGTCGGCTTTTGCGTTAACGGCCTGTGACATCACCCACCCTGTGGCCGTTGTGGGGCCGGGCACCACCTTGCGTGGCACGGCCACGGCGTCCTTCACCCAAGGCGGTTGGTTTCAGGTCACCAACGGGGCAGTGACGTGCCGCGGGCAGTATACGTTGACGCCAGAACCGCAAACTGTGTCTTTCCCGGTAACGTGTACCAATGGCCTGAAAGGGTTGGGCACCGCCACATACAGCACCCCCACCGAAGGCGCGGGCACCGTTTTGATGGAAAACGGCGAAGAATGGCGGTTCATCTTTGGGCGTCAGGCGCTGCAATTTTAAACAAAAGCGGCGGGCAGGCGTGCCCCATGTATCCCCTTGGGGTTCGGTTCACCCGGCAAGATATTTGAATCGCGCGTGTATGGCGCGGTTCAAATTGATGTTTGGGGTGCCCGTCGTTTGCGGGTCGCGTGGTGGTTGGCGCGGTCCGCGCTTTGCGTTTGGGCGCTGGGCAATTTTTCCAACCTAATTTTCGGGCGGAAATGGTCGGCCAAATTTGATTTTGCAGAACGGTCGGTGGGTCGCCCCTTTTCATTTATTACCCAACCTTGAAATATTGTTGCGCGCAAAACACAGGGCGGACTGGCGGGAATTTTGTCTGGTGACGGGGCGGTTTGGGACTGACTATACCGGGCGTCCGGATCGTTTGATCCTGACCTTAGCGGGCGCAGTTCTGATGGCTG
>JAHDCP010000012.1 GCA_020629775.1 Planktomarina sp. | reverse complement strand
CACCGTGTCAGTTGGTGTCACAGCCAAAATACCGACACATCCGACACCACACCCCTATAGGGGGTGTCGGTGGTGTCGGTGTCTCACGATTGAATTGGGGAGATATTGACCATGGCCATTTTCACAGCACTGAAAAACCTTCGTGGATATGCACAGCGCCAGCGCTTGACCCAAGCCGCGCGAGAAACCTTCGCAGGCGGGATTGTCATCGAGGACGGCACCGGACGCCTGCGCCGCGTCACGGGCAAAGCAGCGCGCCTTGCGATGATTGCCCTATATGCTGACGCCGCCGCCGCCGGTGGCCCGGTAATCCGGAGACAGACGCACGATGAAGCCAAGGCCTTTGGGATCAGGGATCCAGGCCGGGCCCTTTGGTTGGGTGGCTGGCCCCACCGTGGCCGCGCCGTGGAGGTGGCATTGGAACTTTCGCAACACGAAGGCCGGGCCGAAGTGCGGGCCGCATTAGAACGCGCCCTTGATGATCGAGAGGCCACAGAATTGGAAATGGGGTATCCCTTATGAAACTTCTAGAATTGTTCATCGACGTATCAGTCAAAGGCAACCGCGCCATCAACGGCCTGAAACGGGTCGAAGGCCAAGCCGGTAAAACCGAACACAACCTCAACCGCGTTGGCGCGGGTGCCGCAGCGGTGGTGGGGAAATTCGCCGCCGTGACCGCCGGAGCCTTCACACTCACCAAAGGACTTGGCTTTGTGGTTCAAAGCGGGGCCGAGATCCAGGAAGGCATGGTGGGAATTTCGAAGACGACCGGCATCGCCGGGAAAGACCTGGACGACCTGCGTGGCAAGCTGGCCAAATTGGCCCGCGATCCAAGCGTAAACGCGACCACGGCGCAGTTGTTCGAACTGGCCCAAACGGCGGGAACGATGGGCTTGGTCGCGTCGAAAGACATTTTGTTATTCACTGAAACCCTCGCCAAACTTAACGGCGCGAGTGGCGGCAAATTGGGTGGCGAGCGTGCGGGCCAATTGTTGACGGCCATCCTTTCCGCGTCGGGCGAAGGGATTGAAAACCTCGATGACCTAGCGTCGACGTTTGTGGAACTTGGAAACACGTTTCGGGTGAACGAAGGCCAAATCGCGGGGGTGGCTGACCGGGTGTTTAAATCGCTGGCCCGGTTCGATGTTTCGTCCTCTGAGGTGGTCGGATTGTCCGCGGCCTTTGCAGAATTGCAAATCACCCCCGAACTGGCGGGATCATCCATCGCTAAAGTGTTGGGCCAGTTGGAAAAATCCTTGGGTAAAAACGGCAAGGGTATGAAGGCCTTTTCAAAGGTAACTGGAAAAAGCCGCAAAGAACTTGAACTGATGTTTAAAAAAGACACAGTTGGCGCTTTCCTTGCGGTGGCTGGCGGTTTGAAAGAAATGCAGTTGCAGGGTGAAAACCTGCCCACGCTGATGGAGGACATGGGCCTTTCGTCTATCCAAATCGCGCAAGTGCTTCCCCTGCTGGGCCATGATATGGACCGGGTGCGCCAAATCATGGGCCGGGCGAATAAGGCTTTTGCTGACAACACCGCCCTCACCGACGAAGCCACCGAAGCGGGTAAAACCTGGAACGCCAAGATCCAGGCAATGCGCAATTCCATGAAATTCTTGGGGGACGCCATCGCGCGGTCGGGCGTGTTGGATGCCCTGACCAGGATTGTGGAAAAGCTGACCAACGGGGTGGCCGCCGTAACCGATTGGGTGAACCAGAACCCGCAATACATCAAAGCCCTGACCGCCGCAGCGGAAGCCCTGGGGCCATGGCTTGCAAAATTGGCCGCTGTCGCTTTAGCGCTGGGCGGCCTGCGCGTGGCTTGGGGTATGGTAACAAAATCAATGTTGGCCACCGCAACGGTTTTCGTCGCCAAGATGGTTGCAAAACTCGCACTTCTGTCCGCTGAACTGTTGGGGTTGTTAGGCCTGATGAATTCCACGACGGGGCGGCGCAATACTGGAAAACGCGGCGGCCATCGGAGGCTGAAAAACACAGCACCGAAACCCAGCAAAACACCTGCCCCTGGAATTGGCATGATGGGCCGAATTCTTGGCCCGGTTGGCCTTGGTATCGCGGTTTACCAGGCCGAAAAGAGAGAGGCCGAATTTCAGGCAATGTCTGAAAAGGACAAGGCCAAGGTCATCGAAGCTGGTAAGGAACGCCGCCGCGACCTGAATAATTGGATAGCGGAAACCATGCTTTTCGGTTTTGGTATGGTTGACGGAAACGACGAAGTGATCCCAAAAGGCCTGCAAGGCTTAGTCGGCAAGAATGCTTCATACCAGGCGGGCCGTGAATTCATGGGGCGCAACCCCGGGATGTTCAACCCTCAGACATACGCAGACCAATTCGCCAGACAGGCCGCCAATATTCAGCACACCGAAAACGTGACCAACACCGTGAATGTCGGGGGCGTGACGGTGCACGCTGAAACCGATGCGGATCCACACCAAATCGCCAACGTCGTGGACGAACGGCTGCGCAATGCAATCACCGGGGCGATGCTTGAAGCCAACAATTGATGGGAGAATTTCCCGACTATAAAAAGTCTTGGGGTTCCATAATACCCCAAATCTTTCCCCTGAAAGCAGGCGAAACGCCCAGCGCGGCGGGTGACAAAAGGCGACTTCGCACCCCCAGCCTTTCACTGCTTTCAGTGATACACGGTGTAATTTTTCCTGCTTTCAGGAACAGCCGCGATGCCTGCTTTCAGGCATGGGCGTTCATTCCCCGGCGTGTTCCATAATCCAAACCAAAACGGCAGAGAGCGCGATCAACGTGGCAAACACCCAAAACCACCAACCGGGCAGCAACGCCCCCACTGCCCCCATTGCGGTCAGGCGGCCCCAATAACACACCGGACATTCGGGCGGTGTCAGAAACCAACGGAACGGACGTGCAAGGAATTGGCCAAGACGTTGGATCATTGCTTTAACACCACCCTTGTCGTTGACCACTTTTGAATTCACGCGCCAAACCTTCCGCCACCAATATGTCTCCGACATTTTCATGGGCAACAAACAGCTTGGCCAATCGACGCCCAAACTTGTCCCGGCCCTTGGCCTCTATCAACTCAATTGGACGACGGATCTGGATCAACTCACGTAGACGCGCAGTTGCCCTATCGCCCAGCGCTTTTTCCCGGTTACATTCGGCGCGCTTGGTTTCGGGTGTATCAAAGCCCGTGAGGCGGTAACGTTCGCCGTCAATGTCGACTGTGTCGCCGTCGATCACGTAGATGGAACTGGCTCTCACCGCTTCCCTGGGCGGCTCTGTGATGATGTAGACAAGCAAGGCAAAGGCAATAAGGCCCAGGATTGTGCGAAGTCTCAATCGCTTATCCGCTTCAAAGCCACCCCTGGCCCCGCTGGATCGTCGCCGGGTTCGATGAATTGCACCCCCGCCGCTTGCAGGGCTTTTTGCACAGCATCTTGGTTGGCAGCACTCAAAGCCTTGGTTCTGCCGCTTTCAAACGACCGAACCGTATCAAAAGGCACATCCGCAAGCTGGGCCAAGTCCTTTGCGGTGATTCCAATTAGTGCGCGCGCCGCCTTTGAAATCTCTTTCGTGAGTATCATATTATTCATCATGCGTCATATACTACACACAATGTGTTGACACAACCTTGCTGATATCCTACATTCCATGTGTAGCCTATACGAGGGAAAGAAAAATGACCATCCGCCACGCAGACTTCACCGCTGAAACCGCTGCACCAGTTTACAACCGCGCCGAAATCATGCGCGAAGCTTGGAGGATCGTACGCACAGAATACGACGCAGCATTCTTGGCCATGGTGGGCGGTGTTCGCAAGGTGTTTGGCAACGCACTTCGAAAGGCTTGGGCCGCTGCGAAGCGCCGGGCGGATTGGACCCTACAGGGGGCGGATGCACTGAGGTCTGAGGCGGATATGATGCGCAATCAATCGCGTCTGTCCTGGGAAGATATCAGACACCAAAACGAATTGCTGGCCTTTGCCAAATCCTTGGACGCCAAGGCGGCATTGAACAGCATCAACGTGGCGGCTTGAGCCACCCACTTTCACCAAATCAAAAGGAGCCAGCCAATGGCGAAGAAAACCACCGACGAAAACGCATTGCAGACTTTCACAAGCCTTGAACACACCCACGGCAAAATCCAAAATCTGTTGGACGCCGCAGACCTCATCATGGGGGACCTGATGACTTTCGAGATTGACGATAACGAGGCGGTCAAAGCCCGAGCCGCAATGGCTGGTGTCGTGGATTCCCTGCAAATGCTGGGCAACGAAATGGAAAGCACTTTCATGTTGGCCCCGTCCGAACTGCGCAGCGCCGTTTGATCGACGCACCATCGAAAAGAATAAAGGATCGCGACCATGGAAATAACCCGCCGCAGCTTTTTGAAAACCGCCCCCGCAATCGTTCCGGCCACATTGGCTGGCACAGCAATCGCCGCACCGGTGGTGGAACCCATGCACCCCTTTGTCTGGATCGCTGACCGCGATTTGCCAGGGCTGAATATGGTGGCCGGTGATGCCGCTTTAGTCTGTCCGTGCGGGTGGCACTGCGAGGCGTCTTATGTCCTGTCAGACGGGCGCGTCATGGCCCTGGGCGCAGACTGGGGCGAAGGCCACGACGCCTTTGACCACGAAACCGGGCAGCGGTCCAAGCTGTCACCAAGCGCGGTGAAGGCCGACGTGGTGGGACGGGTCACCAAGGTTGTGACACCCGGGCCCGCGGGCTGGGATGCTACCACGCCCCCCGCGGTTGATGGTCCAAAAAAATATTGCGTAACAGTTGGCCCGTCCCTGTCATGGGGCGGGTTTTTCTTTTTCAAAATATATGTGACGGTATTGAGATGCAAGAAAATCAGAAAATTGGCCTTTGTTATCTTTGTCAAAGCACAAAAGAACTTCAAAGAAAGTGTCACCTTTTTCCTAGGTTCGTCTTAAAGCAAGCAAGAAAAAATGCGGATATCGATCACCCGTATTTCTTTCGAAAGTCCGGCGAAAAGTTCGTCAAAGAGCAAGATTTTTTTGCAAAGTTCCACTACTGTCGAGAATGCGATAATGAAGTTTTTGGAACTCAGGGTGAGACCAAAGTTGCCCCGTATTACAAGACTGGATCAATCGCCAAAATCAAAAATGAACCCTGGTTTCAGCACTTTGTAACCTCGCTGGTATTTCGTGCATCGATGAACAAGGGGTTCGCGCCAGACATTGGGCTGATTAAAGCTCAGGATTCTTGGCGACAAGCTCTTTTGGGACGACAACCATTTAACAAGAAACATGCAGTTCAATGTGTCTATTCTGAGCCCGGCAAAGACGGTTTGCACTGGTTACTTAATAACTCATACTATTTCGATATTGTTTATTATTGTTCGGCACGGTTGGTATGGATAAATTTTCCTGGTTTTCAGATTGTCGGCCTCATTTCCTTTGAAGCTTCTTCACCACTCAACCCCGAACGATATAGCGAAACGGCCTGGATGGAGTGTATTAAATCCGTTGGGGACTCTATTGTCCTAGATCAAAAAGAAAAGCTGTCCGCCCTGTGGGACCCCCAATCCGAATACTATGATTGGATGGAATAGATCCGTTCCACAAATTGGTTTGGGATATAGCCTTTTGAATTTGGATGATTTGTGGACAACAAAAACCCATGCCCCACGCCTGCCCCCATTGCGATGAACCCTTTCACACCATCACCATGGCTGATGGCCGCAAGCTGATCGGCCCGCACTTCCTGCCCGATCACACTGGTCACTGCCCGGCGGGCTTCCGTGAATTGTCGGGGCCGAGGTCGGTGGAAGCACAAGAGAACAGCCTTTCGAAGGCCAAAGGTGCTCTTGCCTTTGTCGATAATTAGTTGCTGGATCAGAATCCAACAAACATTGTTAGTCGGTTTCCCATGGCAAGTTTCTCACACCCTTCATTCGAACATTTGGACCTTTGTGACATGGAGCCTTATTGGGAAGTTTTCATGTCCGACGAAATTTACATGTCCGGAAAAGAAGAAGAATATCTCAAAGCGTTCGAGGGCCAGGAAGCCGACATTTATGGGATTGGATATGCCAACATTGTTGTGGTCGACCAAGCAGACAAACACGGTGCCGATATAAGTTGGTACCCGGACACGATGACGCGTTTTCACAGGGTGAAAATATTTCTGCCGCGAGAGGCTTTTGTGGCAGGTATTCGTGTCTATGAATTTGGTGACCGCCCGATGCTTTTTGTCAAAAGTGAGTGGCACCGCAAACTTTACACCACCAACTTTTCTATCTTTGCGATGATCGATGTTCGTGGAATGTCTAGCGCCTTGAGGGCCGGTGCGGTAACGCCAGGAATGCTGCTGGATCTTCGATCACAGATTGACGAAGTGGCAAGCAGATACCCAGGAGTGTCCTTTGTCTCGTTTGCTGACAGCATATTACTTAAAACCCACTGGGTTCCGGGATACGTTCGTGACGGCGTGAAAAACACTTACGAGCCCGAACAGGTGTTTTTGTTGTTTCAAGAAATTCGGGAAGTGTTCCGTACGGTTTTGGGATTGCAAGTTTATGGCGTATTCGCTCAAGGTGCGAATGCATTTTATGAAGATCCGCTTCACCATATCTCAGAGGTCGGAAATCATATCAGTTTGAACAGTCTCGGCCTCCCGTTCGCACAAATCCAAAAGATTGAAGATGCCGCGAGGCAAGCAATTCGTGACAAACTGCATGACGGTCACGAGGTGTACATTGATGGAGACCTTTTTCTTTCACTTAGATTTTCCGAATTTGAAGCCCGAGACCACTGGCCCAGCATGAAATACCAACCGAAGCTATATCCAGGTGAAGCAGACTATTACTTTGGAGACTGCGACCAGTTAGTTGCGCAACTTGAAATCTAACTGCACAAAAATCTTTTGGAATTTTTTAATGGAGAACCAGCTACGAATTGAGTGTAATACCGTAGGTCACTCGACATGCAAATGGCCAGGATCCACGATGATACTACAGGCAATTTAGGGCCGAAGCTTTGGCGCAATTTTTGGCCAAGTCACGCAAATACAATTCAGTCCTTTTCAGACGTGAATGTTACAGTAGCTGCGCCGGTGCCAAGTTGATTTGTATCTCCAACCAAAGTGACACCATGTTTCAGCCAAACACTTCTTGCGCAGTGCTTGCATTCAAAACTGCCCCCAAGTTCAAAAAAATGATTGTTAACGACATTAGCTTTTCCACAGCCATGATGCGGGCAGTCGAAAGTTCTTGTCAGTTGCTGCGCATCACCGGGTGTTAGTACATACTGCAATTTACACTTTGGAC
Source organism: Planktomarina sp. (assembly GCA_020629775.1). Classification (GTDB taxonomy): domain Bacteria; phylum Pseudomonadota; class Alphaproteobacteria; order Rhodobacterales; family Rhodobacteraceae; genus Planktomarina. The sequence goes on along the minus strand of JAHDCP010000012.1, from coordinate 35,032 downwards.
ATTGTGTTTTTCGAGGCTTGTCAGTGGAGGTGTTGTGAGTTTCACGAACGAATTTACAGCCACAACCGCATTCAATCTCCAGAGGATTGATTTGCATATTCAAACCATATGCTTGTGACTCCAAGTGTCGCTTAATAAGCGGTAGGGTTTCTTTAAGGGTTTTTTCAATTTCGTCAGGCGTATGAAATTCGACAGACAATCCATCTTTCGAAAGTCCTTTGGGGTGAACGAGACGCCCGAGTTTATGCCAGAACTTATCGACTTGCTTTGGAGTAAGCGACCAAACCTCAAATTCAATTGGTGGGGTTTCACCAGTCGTGTCCGAAATAGAGATGTTTGCCGATTGAGTGCTTTCAGGAAAAACCTCTGCAATCTCTTTGAAAATCTTCGATGGCTGCCAGATATGCGAGGTTTCTATGTCCATTTTGTCCCTCAGTTTTGCAAAAACTCCAAAAGCAATGCATTCGAGCGCTATTCTTGCCTCCAAAACGGCGGCCCTGAGACAATCAGCCTGCCCTTGCCGATGAAATTGTTCTGCAGACTCGAGATGCTGTTTGGCAGTTTCCCTGATGGACATTCTAGCTCTTCAATAAAACTATCCACAAAATCTGGCTCTGTGGTGACTATGTGGTGACAAGAGCGAATTCTTAAAAACCAGCGCCCTGCCTAAGTTATTGTATTCATTGGCGATCCCTGAAGGACTCGAACCCTCAACCTGCTGATTAGAAGTCAGCTGCTCTATCCAGTTGAGCTAAGGGACCGCTAATCGTTTGGGTAACCTTATCTGCGGGGGATGCACAAGGGGAACCGCACTTAGGGATTTTGCAGAACATGGCGGGCCAGTTTTTGCAAATCTGGGCCTTCACACCCCAAATCCAAACGGCTTTGAATGTCTGCATTCACGGCACAAGCACCTGTTGGCAAGGTGCTTGGCACATAACGATCCAGGTCCGGATCGTACAAAGCCTGTTCCAAGAACGCCACCAGGTCTTGTTTATCCAAATCGGTTAACCCCAAGGGCCGAAAGCGGCGGTCCAGTTGGGCAATTGGCACACCGGACTGGGCAATGGCCGCGTTTTTATAATCCACCACAGCGCGCAGGGATTGGAACGTTCCGCCGTGGCCAAATACATTTGCATCTGCCAGATTGTAAAGCTGCGGGATCTTAAATTTGTAATTGTCCGTTGCGCGGCCCGTTACCGCCCCACGCCCCAAACGCACCTTTTCAGGCACCACCCCCACCATGGGGTTCATGTCCATATCGCCAAAACCGACCGCAAAAAACACGTCCTCTTCGCCTGCATCCACGGCCGAACTCAGCCCTGGACCTTGGTGGCATTGCGCGCATTGGCCTTTGCCAAAAAACACCGATGCCCCGCGCAATTGTTGCAAGGTCATGGCAGTTTCATCACCCCGCAGCCATTCCTGGAACGGGGCTTTGTTGGCCAAGATGGTGCGTTCGAAAGCTGCAATCGCATGGCTTACATCTTCGATCGGGGTTGCGTCAGAGGGCCCGAAAGCTGCATCAAACAACTGGCCATAAACCGGGTGTTTGGCGACAATTTGGTCGCGGTTCGCGGGCAAGCGGTGCACCGTTCCGCCGACGATCACTTGGGTTTCCAACCCGCCCAATTGTTTGGCGTTTGCAGCCACAACAGGCAAATCTAAACGGTCAGCGGCCATATCTGTGTTGGCGTTTGTGTTGTGATGGGTGGAATTGCCCAACTGCCCGTTCCACAGCACGACGTTTTGAAATGATCCGTTCAAAACAGCCGGCGATGTGACCGGTTGCACATCCAAGTGTTCTTCAAGATATCCCGCCAGTTTTGCACGGGCTTCGCCTTTGTTGCCAAAACCGGATCCACCTTCCCCGATCCCTTGGATCACACCCGATTTGAACCCCGCAGCCGCATGGTGGCAACTGGCACAAGACCATTGTTCGGTCGTGTCTCCCTTACCGGCAGTGCCCAAAGATGGATCATGAAACAACATCATCCCCAAGGTCACTTTTTCAGGCGTCAAAGGGTTTTTGGGATCTTGCGGAATGGATGCCAAATCACCGTCAACAGGCATAATCAGGCTTTGCAGTCCACCATTTGGGATCGCGGTTTGGATGGTTCGGCGCAAGGACGCACTGGCTTGGTTTTGCAGGGACATTGGCGGCAAAGCCTGTGCGTCTGTGTCATTGCGGGCAACCAAGACAGGGGCAACGGCCACCGCCAAAACCATCGCTGCGCCAGCAAGGGCCGCCGCACGAAGGCCGCGCCCTTGTGTCCACCACGGCTTAGCCAGGGGGACTGCGGTTTCATCTGTTATGATAGCTGCGGCGGCTGCCTGATCCGTTTTTTCTAAGGGCAAACCGGTCTGGTACCAAAGGTGATCGCACGCGGTGCATTCCATTTCCCGACCATCGGGAAACACATCTTGGCGATGAACAGCATATACCGCCTGACATTTTGAACATTTTACTCGCACAGGTCACCTAATTTGCAAGAACACAGCAGTGGTTTCAGATTCTTTGATTTCGTGCATCAAAATTTATTCTGGTGGCCCCCCGCAGGCGAGATTTGGCCAGTTGGGTGATCATATTTGGCCAATTTTGTGGAAAACCGTTCATCACGCATGGGCAATTTCAAAGGTTTCTTGCGCGTTTTTTCGGGCCGTGTGCTTGTTTTGTTCACATTCACCTTGCACCCTGGGCAGAACAGACCAAATGTGACCTCAGTAGTCGAGGCCATCTGATGCACAACAATAACCCAGAATCCATGCCAGCCCTGAACCATGCCCCCGAAGGCGAGGTGCGCGAACGCGCCAAACTTGAAGGCGGGCAGGAATTCAAATTGCACACGGAATTTGAACCTGCAGGCGACCAACCCACGGCCATCAAAGAATTGTCGTCAGGGGTAATGGGTGGTGAACGGGACCAAGTTTTGCTGGGGGCCACCGGCACCGGGAAAACATTTACGATGGCCAAGGTCATCGAAGAAACCCAGCGCCCGGCAATCATCCTCGCGCCAAACAAAACCCTGGCGGCCCAACTTTACGGGGAATTTAAAGGATTTTTCCCCGACAACGCTGTGGAATACTTTGTATCCTACTACGATTACTACCAACCAGAAGCATATGTGGCCCGATCTGACACGTATATCGAAAAAGAATCGCAGATTAACGAACAGATCGACCGCATGCGCCATTCGGCCACGCGGGCCCTGTTGGAACGCGATGACGTGATTATCGTGGCATCTGTATCATGCATTTACGGCATAGGATCGGTGGAAACATACGGGGCCATGACCCAGGATCTGTACGCGGGCAAAGAATACGACATTCGCAAAGTCATGGCCGATTTGATTGCCCAGCAATACCGCCGCAACGACCAAACGTTTCAGCGCGGCACATTTCGCGTGCGCGGCGACAGTTTGGAAGTCTGGCCCGCCCACATGGAAGACAGCGCCATGCGGTTGTCGTTCTTTGGCGAAGAATTGGAAAGCATCACCGAATTTGATCCGTTGACCGGGGCCAAGACCGGCACATTGGAACGATTGCGGATTTACGCCAACAGCCACTACGTGACCCCCCGCCCCACGATGAACCAAGCCATCATCAAGATCAAAAAAGAACTGCGGATGCGCCTTGATCAGTTGGTGTCAGAAGGCAAGCTGTTGGAAGCCCAGCGATTGGAACAGCGCACGAATTTCGATTTGGAAATGCTGGAAGCCACAGGTGTTTGCAACGGGATTGAAAACTACAGCAGGTATCTAACGGGCCGCGCCCCAGGTGAACCGCCCCCCACACTGTTCGAATTCATTCCCGACAACGCCATTGTGTTTGCCGATGAAAGCCACGTGTCCGTGCCCCAGATTGGAGGCATGTACAAAGGCGACTATCGGCGCAAATTCACCCTGGCCGAACACGGGTTCCGCCTGCCAAGCTGCATGGACAACCGCCCTTTGAAATTCGAAGAATGGGACGCCATGCGCCCCCAATCAGTGTTCGTGTCCGCCACCCCTGCCAACTGGGAAATCGAACAGGCGGGCGGGGTGTTCACCGAACAAGTGATCCGGCCCACAGGGCTGTTGGACCCGGAAGTGGAAATCCGCCCCGTTGAAACCCAGGTGGACGATTTGTTGGATGAAATCCGCAAAGTCGCCGCCGATGGGATGCGCGTTTTGGCCACCACGTTGACCAAACGCATGGCCGAAGATTTGACCGAATATCTGCACGAACAAGGTATTCGCGTGCGGTATATGCATTCCGATATCGACACCATCGAACGGATCGAAATCCTGCGCGATTTACGGCTTGGCGCGTTTGACGTGTTGGTGGGCATCAACTTGTTGCGTGAAGGCTTGGACATTCCCGAATGCGGCTTAGTGGCCATTTTGGACGCCGACAAAGAAGGGTTCCTGCGCTCCGAAACATCGCTGGTGCAAACCATTGGCCGGGCCGCGCGGAACGCCGAAGGGCGTGTCATCATGTACGCCGACAAAATCACCGGATCCATGGAACGCGCCATGGGCGAAACCAACCGCCGTCGCGCCAAACAGATGGCTTACAATGAAAAGCACGGCATCACCCCCGCCACTGTCAAAAAGAACGTCGAAGACGTGTTGGCAGGCCTTTACAAGGGCGATGTGGACATGAACCGTGTCACCGCCAAAATTCCAGACCAAGTTAAAGGCGGCAATATGAAAGCCGTATTGGAAGGGCTGCGCACCGACATGCGCAAAGCCGCCGAGAATTTGGAGTTTGAGGAAGCCGCCCGCCTGCGCGATGAGGTCAAACGCCTGGAAACCGTGGAACTGACCGTCGCCGACGACCCCCTGGCCCGCCAATACGCCGTGGAAAAAGCGGTGGATGACGCGCAAAAAGCATCGGGCCGCAGCAGCGCCGGGCGCGCGGGTCAACGGGGCGGGAACAAACGCAGTAAGCGGCGATGACCCCCGAAACAACGGCCCAATCATTGCTGTCCCAGCCCACCGCCGCCCTGGCATGGCAAGGGGACACGCGCCCGATGATCTCGCGCATTGGTGTTGTGATGTTGGACGGGGCGCTCTGCACCCTGGTATCAGACCTGTCGCCCCATACAGACGCGATGCGGGCCCATCCAGGCGTGTCATTATTGGTGGGTGATCACGCCCAAAAAGGCGATCCTTTGAACCATCCTCGGCTGTCTTTAGAAGCCACCGCGCGGTTTGTTGACAAAATCGCGGCGCGCGACAGATATCTGGCGGCGCGCCCTAAAACCAAGTTGTACTATGACTTTGCTGATTTCCATTTGGTTCAATTTGATGTGCAGGCCGTGTTCTTAAACGGTGGTTTTGGCAAAGCCCATCATTTGGATTGGGAAACGATCATCTAAAACCTTGGGGTTCAGGGCTTCCAGTCAAACCCATCCCCCTTGGCAACAACACGACCCACCGATGGCAGTTGAAAGTGCATCCCTAAAACGCAGCACCCGGCTTCCGCCGCTTGACCCAACAAGGCTTTGCGGCTTTCCACGGCCATTGCGGGATCTTTGTCATAGACAAAATGCCAATCAGTGTGTGCCACTTGGGCAGTGGTGTGCAGCGCATCTCCGGTGATGATGGCCATGTCGTCCCCCTGCCCGACTTGCACAGACACATGTCCGGGCGTGTGCCCCGGAGTGGGGATCAAAGACACATCGTCCCCCAGCATATGATCAGAGCCCACAAATTCCGCCTGGCCGGTTTGGACCACTGGGGCCACGCTTTCGGCGTAAAATTCACTGGGCAGATTTTCTGCAAATTCTTTGTCTGCGGCTTGCATAACGTAGCGTGCATTGGGGAAGGTCGGCACCCAGCGCCCATCCACCAATTGCGTATTCCAGCCCACATGATCGGCGTGCAGATGGGTGCACAGCACGTAATCCACGTCCCCAGGCGTGATCCCTGCCGCGGTAAGCCCAGCCAAGAAACGCCCATCCGTGCGCGCGTGCCAAGCAGGACGCGCGGGGTGGGTTTTGTGGTTGCCCACACAAGCATCCACCAAGATATTGTGACGCGGTGTTTTCAGCAGATACCCCTGAACAGGCAAGATCAAATGGCCTGTTTGGGTGTCGATGGACCCTGGCACCATGTCTTCTATCACTTGGCCCACATCTGGACCCGCATTGGGGAACAAATCCGCAGGGTCGCGAAAAGGCGCAACCATTTCCAGGATGCGCCAGATTTCAACATTACCGATTTTCAACAGCATGGGTGCAGTCCTTTGATCACTTGCTTAGAAGTGAAAAAGGTTTGCCGCCCAAACGCAAGGGGCGCTGACATCCCAAAGGTCGCCTGCACCCCATAAAAACGGCCTCCTTAAGTCGGACTGTCACACCGCGCGGTCACCACCACTTTGCCCCGGCTGGCTTGTTTCCAGCCCAGGCGCACTTGGTCCGCGTTCGGGCCAACCCCGGTCAGGGTATAAGGCATGTCCCCCACCACCGATCCACCACTGCGGATTTTGTCCTTGGCCACCACACTTTCCACCGTGCGAGTTTGCCCATTGAACGGCATGTACGGGGCAAAATTCATGGTCCAAACAGAACTGTCAGACGGCTCATTATGTTCAAGCGTACAAGGGTTATACACGGGTTCGTTGATGGACGAATACGTGTTGCCTTCGAAAATAATGTTCTTGAACCGCGACCGATCCAAGTCCGCATAGGTGGTGTTCACCCCTTCGACCCGGTCGATATTGCCGCTGAACATGCGGAACACATTTCCTGAAAAGTTCAGCCCCGAAATCGTGTGCCCGGTGCCGTATGGCTTCACCACCAAGAAGTTGAACCAAGGTGCCACATCAATGGCCAAGAAGATATTGCCGGTGATGGTCATGCCGCCAAAGCTAAACTGGTTGGAAAAGTCAGGCGTGCTGTCGTGTTCGTTGGTCCATTCGATATAGTTGTTATCGATGTAATTGGACGTGATCAGCGCCACCGCATTGGGCCGGGTAAAGATCAACCCCGCCACACGTTCGCCTTGGGGTTCACCATCCCCGTGGAACCAGTGGTTGCCCGTTATAACAGACCCCGTGCCGCAGATCACCCCGAAATGGCGGAAGTGTTGAATGCGACATTCGCGGATTTTGATGTCATTTTTGTTGGCGTTGAACACAATGGACACCCGGTCCTGGACCCGCAGCGAACTTTCCGCAGACAGGAATTGGCACCGATCAAACATCAACCCTTGGCACGCCGCCCCTGGGGACGTGACACATTTGAAATTCGGCTTGTTGAAATGGCAGTCCCTGAAGTGGAACGACAGGCCGGCATTGGGCAACAATACGTGGCTGGCACGGTTGTTGCCTAAGAACTCCACGTCATCGAACTGCATATAGGAATTTTTGGCAAAGCCAGAAAAATCCAACATGTATTTGTGGCGTGTGAACGTGAAGGGTTGCGTGCCTTCGGCGTCAAACAACGGGCGGCTGATGGTGATTTCTTGGGCGGCGACATCCACCGAAGTGGCATAGATTTCACGCCCAACACCCGATCCGGTGATCAAGGACCCTGGCTTGATATTCGCTGCATTGGTCACATTGGTCAGCCGCAGGCCGTTGGAATTGTCATAGGTGGCGTTTGAGGTAACTTCTTCGCTGTCCCACGCAGTGCCAGGGTCAGCCTGGAACATGCCGTTTCGAACCACGCGCCGGGTGTTGAACTGATCGCGGTTGTGCACGGCCGCTTGCAAATCCAAAGGTTCCGTCAGCTGAACGCGACGCCCGCCCATGTCCAGACTTTCGTGATCGTTGAAATTCAGCAAGGATTGGAACGCTTTCTTAAAGGCCAATACTTCATCGCCAAACGCATCAATATAGCTGGGCAAATTAAAGTCTTTGAGCAACGTCAAACGGGCATCCACTGGCATGTCCAGATTACCCACAAACCGAACCCGGTTTTGGAACGTGATGGACCCCCCAATCAGGAATGTCCCTTCTGGAACAAGAACTTCCCGGCCATTGGCGGCTGTGTCAGCGGCTTCAAACGCATCGTGATCATCGGTCACACCGTCCCCCACAGCGCCAAAATCGCGCACGTCAACGGCACCCATCAATTCATCCACATACATGGTGGAAATATCTTCGATGGTGATGTCATCCACCCGTACGATCCCGCCGTTGGGACCAGTTAAATCAATGCCAAAATGGCCATAAGCGGCGTCTTTGCCCCATGCCATATCAACACCGCCGCGATTGCCGGACCCCACAATGGCGCGCACCTCCACGACTTGACCGTATGTGTTCAAAGCAGTGGATGGCCCCACTTGCGTAACACCGGGCACTTGGGTGTTGTTGGATTGTCCCGCCCAGCCAGCGATCCGCACCGATGGAAATGCGCCGGAAATCAGCTTCACCCGTGCCTTAACCAACAAATAGCATCCAGGTTCCATGGGCGTCTGACCCATGTACCGAATTTTGGTGGTGTTGGCTGTTTTCTGCAATTCCAGACAGCCAGAAAAATCCTGGTCCGCCGGCACAAAGGCGGCGTTGGCTGCACTGGCGTATGTGTTGGACCCCGGCGTGCCGTCCTGGTTGGACCAAACGTTCAAACCATCCTCAAAGGGTGTGGGTTGAAACACCACACCGTCGGTAATCGCTTTATTCATCAAAAACCCTTTCGGCCCACCCAAAGCCCTGGGCGCGCAATCAAATCCACGGCAGCCCGCGAACGTGCAGGCGTGCCCATGGCCGAAAGGAATACGGGCCGCGTCTTAATGCAGCCCGACACCACCGAACGGTGGGTTTATCAGATGTTTATGCCCCGTATTCGCGGCTTGGCAGGATTTGAACGCCATCAATGCGCCAGGCATCTTCCACCCGCAGCATTTTGTACGCCAAAACGTAGAACACGCCCTGCCCGTCTTCAATTTCCACCTGCTGGAATTGGTTCCCTTGAATGTCGCTGAGTTCCAGAAACCGAACCCCCGCAGGGCGATGCACCATGGGAAACCCAGTGGTGACCATCTGCCCAAATCGCGCAGGGCTTCGGAAAATAGTTTGGATATTCGGGCTGGCATAAGTGAATGCTTTTTCAAAATCGTCCGCCTTGAAGGCTTCCAATTGGTTGGAAATCGTGGCTTCAATTTCAGCGTCTTGGGCGTGGGCGGCAACGGCCAAAAACAGCGCCGCGATCGTCGTCATAATCCATTTCATCATGGTGGTCCCCTGTCATTGTGTAACAAGGGTAGTGCGCGACCCTGGCCCCGTCCAACGATGGGGGCAAAATCGCGCAAGTGTGAAGATGGATTATTGGTCGATCAACTTGCCTGACAGGGCGTCTTCGATCAGTTGAATGGTTTCTTCCACACCGTACAATGCAATGAATCCACCGAACCGCGGTCCCTGGGATGCGCCCAGCAAAACCTCGTAAATCGCCGTGAACCAGGCACGCAGAGGATGAAATTCGTGGTTCTTGCCAACGGCAAAAACAACACCTTGGAGATCTTCCGCGTCATCAAATTTCAGGTCCGCCACGGGATCGTCGTTCCCCATGGCAGCGTTTTTCTGTTCGATCATTGTTTTGGCCAAAGCGGGGCTTCGCAGCGCCGCCGCCAAGTCGGACAAAGCCGCAGCTTCTTGATCGGTCGGAACCCGACATTGCCGCGTGGGTCTTACGAAATCGTTAAAGTATCGTACGGCGAACCCCGCTGCCGCATCCATATCGGGATGCGTGGCAGGCGATGCATCGGGGGCATATCGGTTGATGAAGCCCCACAATTTATCTTTGTCTTGCGCCCCAGAAACGGCGGCCAAATTCAACAACATCGCAAACGGCACGTCCAAATTCGACGCAGGCACATTGTGACCGTGGATGTGGAACACAGGGTTGGCCAACCGGGCCTTTTCGTCCTGGCCTGCGTAAGCGCGCAACTGCTGGTGATATTCATCCACTGCCTTGGGGATCACATCGAAGTGCATCCGCTTGGCAGTTTTCGGTTTCAAGAACATGAAATACGACAGCGATTCAGTCGCCGCGTACGTCAGCCATTCATCGATCGAAATGCCGTTTCCTGATGTTTTAGAAATCTTGTGGCCTTCTGCATCCAAGAACAATTCGTATGTGAAATGTTCGGGCGCACGCCCCCCCAAAACGCGGCAAATGCCGTCGTAAATTGGGGTGTTTGTGGCGTGGTCTTTGCCGTACATTTCAAAGTCCACACCAAGGGCGGCCCAGCGGGCGCCAAAATCTGGTTTCCACTGCAATTTGCAGCTGCCACCAGTTACCGAAATCGTCACTTCCGTGCCGTCTTCATCGTCAAATGTGATCATCCCATCTGCGGTCACATTCTTCATGGGCACGTACAAAACCCGGCCGGTTGTCGGGGAAATTGGCAAGAAAGGTGAATAGGTTGCGCGGCGTTCTTCACGTAATGACTTCAACATGATGGCTTGGATGTCATCGTATTTTTCACAAGCGCGGATCAGCACCTCATCCATCTTGCCGGCGCCGTAAAATTCAGTCGACGAAATGAAATCGTATTGGAACCCAAAGGTGTCCAAAAAAGTGTTCAATCGCCCGTTCATATGATCCCCAAAACTGGGGGCCGTGCCGTATGGATCGGGCACCTTGGTCAGGGGTTGCTGCAAGTATGGTTGCAACGCATCAGGGTTCGGGACGTTGCCCGGAATCTTGCGCATTCCATCCATGTCATCGGAAAAACAAATCAGCTTGGTGGGGATGTCCGAAATCACCTCGAACGCGCGGCGCACCATGGTAGTGCGGGCCACTTCACCGAATGTCCCGATGTGGGGCAAACCCGATGGGCCATACCCTGTTTCAAATAGAACATACCCCTTTTCAGGGTCCTTTTTTTGGTACCGTTTCACGATGCGCCGCGCCTCCTCGAAAGGCCAGGCTTTTGATTGCATCGCTGTGTCGCGCAGATTGGACATCGGTCTCTCCAAGGATTGATTTCGCTTCCCTATTGCCGCAGGTGCAAAGGGTCAATAAGTTGGGGGCATCCCCTTTAAGGAACTTCCCATGCCTGACATTCCCGCATCGCTTTCCGCGCAAGACAGCCTGGTGGCTGTTATGATTGGAATCTCTGCCTCTGATCGCAACATGCGCACGTCCGAGTTGCTGCAAATCCAGGGAATCGTGAACTATTTGCCCATTTTCGGCAGTTACGACACGGATCGAATTCCGGTTGTTGCCCAAACTGTGTTCGATTTGCTGGCCGAAGACGAAGGTTTGGAGGCATTTTTGGGCCTGATCCGGGATAATTTACCCGAAGAACTCTACGAAACCGCTTATGCCCTTGCATGTGACGTGGGGGCCGCAGACGGAAAATTGGGCCAACTGGAACTGCGTATGCTGCAAGAAATCCGGTATGAATTGGAAATTGACCGTTTAAACGCTGCAGCCATCGAAGTGGGCGCACGTGCGCGGTTTATAACTTACGACGGCTGATTTTGCGCCCAAAGACGTAACAAATCAAACTGCAACGTTCGGGATGTCTTGGCCCATGTCCCGCCACCTGCCGGGCGTTCACGATCGCCTGGTTTAATGGCGCCGCGCCGCAACATATCAGACGTCACGATGGCGAAAGCCAGGCGTCGGCTGGGCAGTTCAAGATATCCCGATAAGGTACTGACAAAGTTCAATGATCCGGTTTTGGCCCGCACGGTAACGCCTGGGAATTCAGCCTTACTGCCTTTCTTTCGAAGCGGCACACCGCGCATAACGCTCGGCAGTTTCTGATCGGCTTGTGCGGCCATAAAATTCGCCAACCCTTGGGCGGTGACACGCGAATATTCTGACAGACCAGAATGGTCCGCAAACGCCCCACCGATCCCCTGGCCCCGCGCCCATTCCGTTAAGGCCGCTGCAGATTTTGGTAAGGTCGGATTGTTCGAACCGGCAAACCCCATAACTTCAGCCGTCAGGTTTGTGGAATAGATCAACATATCCGACAAGATTTTTGAAAGATCCTCGCTCTCATGGCTTGCCAATTCTGCTGTATTTTCAGGAACTTCGCCCAACTCAGGGGCTGAAATCTGAAGCCCCATAGCGCGCGCAATCCCCACAAAGGCTTCACCCGCATAAAGTTCCGGAACCCGCGTCGGCAACCAACGACCGCCCTCTTTTCCCAAGGCGGATCGGGCAACGGACCATTCTTCCGTCTGGCCCCGCATACGGTGGCTGTAAACTGGCAAGTCACGTGGCGCCGTTACCATGCGCGACACGGGTGTGTCCGGGGCGAATTCTGGGCCGGTGGCTTGCATAGTAATGTCGTATTTGCCGCCTGACTTCCGTGCCCAATCAAACCGAACACGATTGAAGTTCAAATTAAGCCCAGAAATTGCCGGGTTATATCCAACTTGCGGGGGCTGCTGTGGATCAATCTCAAACAATTTGGGGAATCCACCGCCTGATACAATGAACTTGCCTGTCACCCGCCAAATCCCAGCATCTTTCAAACGGCGCACCATGGCTGTCAGGTGCTTGGTTTCCAAAGTTGGGTCGCCAGACCCCACCAAAATCAAATCCCCATCCACGACGCCGTCTGTAAGCGTGCCTGTGTACAATACATTGGTTTGAAAGCGAAAATCCTGCGGCAGCTGATCCAACGCAAAAGCCGCCGTCACAGCTTTGGTCACACTAGCTGGGGGTTGGAAGCGCACAGCATCGCGGACTGCAACTGGTTCGCCTGTGGCAACATCCACCACCGCAAATGACACATCCCCTGACAGCTTTGCCTGGGCAATGATCTGATCCTCAGTGGGCAATTTGCGCGGTTGAGGGCCTTGCCCGCGCGCGATGGGGCGCATTGTATCGGTTGGCGCATCGGCAAAGGCGGTTTGGCCCAACAAGGCCAAACCTCCCCCCAACAAAAATCTGCGTGTTAGTTCCGTTCCCATGTCCTTCGCTTACCCTCAGGGTGCCAGTTCGGGCAAGTCAGGATTGTGTGCGCGGCGCGTGATTGCACTGGTGATGCGCAAATACCCATGTTAGCGGCCCGTATGGGGAAAGCAGTATTCATAATGTTGGCGGGAATGGCATTCATTCCCTTGGGCGACAGCGCCAGCAAGCTGCTCAGCTCTGGGGCTGGGGTGAATCCTTTCTTCATTGCTTGGTCACGGTTCGTTGTGGGAACGCTATGCGTTCTTCCGTTTGTGCACCGCCATTGGTGGAACACCTTTCGGCTTCCACTTGCTTGGGTGCGTGGCATATTGCTGGGGTGTGGGATCACATCGATCACAGTGGCGTTGCAAACAACAGATTTAGCAACGGCGTTCGGCGGGCTGTTTCTGGCACCGATCGTCAGCTTTGTTGTGGCTGCATTTGTCTTGCGCGAAACTGTGACACCAGCACGCATCTTCCTGATTATATTAGGATTTTTAGGCGTACTTTTAGTCGCCCAGCCGGGGCTGACTTTTACACCAGGCAAAGCCGCTGCCGTTCTGGCCGGCACGTTTTACGGTTTGTTTTTGGCCGCGTCCCGCGCCGCTGCTCCAAAGGCCGATGCAAAAGCACTTCTTTTTACGCAATTGGTCATCGCTATGTTGATCACCCTGCCTTTTGGGGTTCAGCAAATTCCTGAACTGACACCTCGCATCGGATGGTTGATAGTGGTGTCTGGCGTGGCGTCCATGGTGGGCAATTTTTGTCTTATACTGGCTTATGGGTTAGCCCCTGCCACGCGCATGGCACCCTTGGTCTATTTTCAGCTGATCGCGGCATTTGCCTTTGGCTGGTTGGTGTTTGGGGACATTCCCAACAGCTTGGCCCAGCTTGGCTTGGCGTTAATCATTGGTTCTGGCTTTGCCACCTTGGCGCTTCGCCGTTAAACCCACTGGCCGGCGGCACGAATGGCGCTGGAACTGTCATCGCGCATTGGGACGTTGATAAAACACCACGCTGGGGCTTGTGCACGCGACAGGACATGCGAAGATTTTACGCGACTGCCCCAAAAAATACGGGCTGCAACAGAAGTACGCGCATCAATTCGATCCCCAGGCCGGGCCAAGATCCCTACTGGCATCAATTTCTGTATCTGCCGCCATCGGTCCCATTTGTGGAACTGGTGCAAATTGTCCGCCCCCATCAGCCAGGTGAACCGCACACGTGGGTAATTTGCCACTAAGGCGGCCAGCGTATCCGCTGTAAATGTTGTGCCCAAATGGGTTTCAATGTCAGTGATCACAACGTTCGGGTGATCCATCACCAACTTTGCCTGATGCATGCGGCGTTCCAAAGGCGCAGGTCCGTCCTTTTTCAATGGATTTCCCGGGCTGACCAGCCACCACACTTGATCCAAATCGAACCGTTTCAGTGCTTCGCGCGTGATATGGGCATGCCCGCCGTGGGCTGGATCGAAAGACCCACCCAGCAAACCAATTCGTTGGCCGGACCCAGCATATGGCAACTCATATCGCATCATCTTCGGCTACCCGTCACAAAGGCGTTTGCCAAGCCCATCCGGGCCACTTAAAACGCGCCAACACGAAGCGGAGGATCCCCCATGGCTGCCTATCAATACGTTTATCATATGGATGGAGTGTCTAAGACATATCCTGGTGGGAAAAAGTGTTTTGAAAACATTCGCCTGTCTTTTCTGCCCGGTGTAAAAATTGGTGTCGTTGGTGTGAACGGGTCCGGTAAATCCACTTTGATGAAAATCATGGCTGGCATGGACAAAGACTTTTCTGGCGAAGCATGGTCGGCCGAAGGAGCAAAAGTTGGGTATTTGCCCCAGGAACCACACCTGGAACCAGAATTAACCGTACGTGAAAACGTAATGCTGGGCGTGGCTGAAAAAAAGGCCATTTTGGACCGATATAATGAACTGGCCATGAATTATTCCGACGAAACTGCGGATGAAATGTCCCAGCTCCAAGACCAAATTGACGCAGCAAATTTGTGGGATTTGGATGCCCAGATTGATGTATCCATGGAAGCGCTGCGCTGTCCGCCAGATGATGCCATGCCCGAACATTTGTCCGGCGGGGAAGCGCGCCGGGTGGCCCTGTGTAAGCTGCTGCTGGAAGCGCCAGACATGCTGCTGTTGGACGAACCCACAAACCACTTAGACGCGGAAACAATTGCTTGGCTGCAACAACACCTGATCGATTACAAAGGTACGATCCTAGTGGTCACCCACGATCGGTATTTCTTGGATGATATTACAAGCTGGATCCTGGAATTGGACCGCGGCCGGGGTATTCCTTACGAAGGCAACTATTCAGCATGGCTGGAACAAAAAGCCAAACGTTTGGCCCAAGAAAGCCGTGAAGATAAGTCCCGGCAAAAGACGCTTGAACGCGAATTGGACTGGATGCGCCAAGGCCAGAAGGCCCGGCAAGCCAAACAAAAAGCCCGGATCAACGCCTATAACGATTTGGCCAACCAATCCGAACGAGAAAAGCTGTCACGTGCCCAAATCATAATTCCCAATGGCCCTAGACTGGGTGGGAAGGTGATTGATGTTGAGAATCTGAAAAAGGCTATGGGTGACAAACTGCTGGTGGAAGACCTAACATTCTCTTTGCCACCCGGCGGGATTGTGGGGGTCATCGGTCCGAACGGCGCTGGTAAATCCACTCTATTCAAAGTGCTGACTGGGCAAGAACAGCCAGACGAAGGATCTGTAACCTACGGCGAAACAGTTGATCTTGCTTATGTGGATCAATCGCGCGATGCTTTAGCTGACGACAAAACCGTTTGGGAAGAAATCAGCGACGGGTTGGATATCATCCAACTTGGCGACGCGGAGATGAATTCCCGGGCCTATTGCTCTGCTTTCAACTTCAAAGGTGGCGACCAACAAAAGAAAGTTGGCATGTTGTCAGGTGGTGAACGCAACCGCGTACACATGGCCAAGTTGTTGCGTCGTGGCGGCAACGTGTTGTTGTTGGACGAACCCACTAACGACTTGGACGTTGAAACCTTGCGCGCCCTTGAAGACGCGTTGGTGGATTTTGCCGGCTGCGCAGTGGTTATTTCCCACGACCGCTTCTTCTTGGACCGGATTTGCACGCACATCCTGGCATTTGAAGGCGAAGCCCACGTTGAATGGTTTGAGGGCAACTTTGAAGACTACGAAGAAGACAAAAAGCGCCGCTTGGGCGCTGATGCTTTGGAACCCAAACGGGTGAAGTTCAAAAAATTCGTGTGGTAATCCCTGGCATTCCCTGGTCGGGCCCCGGCCCGGCCTAAGCCACCAATTTGATATCACGGTGAATGCTGGAAAATTCCCAATCTTGGGGCTGCGCCACCAACCCCTGGCGCACCGGCGCATTCCAACAATATTGAACATGGTGTTCTATTTCAGCCGCCCCACGAATGTGGTGTTGCCAAAAACGTTTCTGCCAAACGGGCACTGCACCTTGGACGGGCTGCGAACCGCTGAATAGACGTTCAGCGTTGGTCTTCATATCTTGAACCAGATCAACATCTGCATCACGTACAGATTTCGTAAATCGCGATTTGATGCGTCCCCACCGTTGCCCCACCGCCAGATCGCCCTCCGGCAAGCGCCAAACACAATGCAGATGATCCGGCAGCGTCACCCAAGCCAGAATATCGAACGGGTGGTTTTGCTTGGTTTGGCGCACTGCAATGCGCAGACGTTCCACTTCACGGACCAGCAAATCACTGTTTCGATGGGCCAAACAAACGGTGGAAAAAACGGTTGAGCCCGCGGCTGGGGTTAAAGGAATAATTGTCATAGCCTGACTGTGCCAAGAGTGTGTGAAGCCCAAGTTAATGGCAACCTTAGATAGAAATCCTTCCCACAGCGCCTGTTTTGCGTCTAGGCTGGGTGTATTCAGTACAAAAGAAAAGGACGCGCCATGCCAGCCAGTTACCAAGCCCCCAATCGCAAGGACAAACAAGGTCAGCAAACGTTCAGCCAATCCACGGCGTCAAACGTTGCCACCGGCAATGCAACAGTCCAGGATCTTTTGGCCAAGAAGGACGGCGGCGTTGTTTCCATTGCTGCCGAAGATACAATCTCACAAGCTGTTGAAATCCTGAAAGAAAAGCGCATTGGCGCGCTGATGGTCACGAATTCCAGCGGTGGTCTGCAAGGCATTTTGTCAGAACGTGACATTGTGCGCCAATTGGCGGAAACACCGGGCCAAACACTGCCGCAAACCGTGGCAGAAAACATGACTTCCAAGGTTCAGACCTGTGCGCCCAGTGACAGTCTTGTTTCAGTTCTGCGCACTATGACGGACGGTCGTTTTCGGCACATGCCGGTTATGGATGGCACAAAAATTCTGGGAATGGTCACAATCGGCGATGTTGTGAACTTTCGGCTGGCCGAAGTGGAATACGAGGCTTTGCGTCTTAAACAGATGATCGTCGGGTAAGGCCCACTTAGTCTTCGGGCGGGCCGAATTTCCGGCAACTTTCGGCAACATTTGCCGATGACACCAGTTTGAACCCAACCCGTTGCGTGTGATCCGCAGTAACCGCCAACAACTTGCTGGGCGTTTGCGCCCGGCAATCTGCAAAATAATCCCCTTCCACGGGGACCTGCAGCCGGACCATGCCAAACTGTGAAGCGGCGGCCTCTATGGCGGGCTGATCATTTGTTTTGTAGTCTTCCCAAAACGGCCCCATGGGTTCGGGGCCCGAACAGACAGTAACACCGTTTTCTGCGCCCCAACGCGTGCCGTAAACCGGTTCGCCATCAACATCATTGTACCAAACGACAAAACCAGATTGCGGATCGCCTTCTATTTCTGAGGCTAACGGAAAATCGATGGGGTCATGGGCTAAGGCGTACATGCAATCACCAAGGGCTTCATGAAACCCAAGGGCTTGGGTTTGGGCCAGTGTTTTTCCAGCCGCAAACAGCGAAACCATCAATACCAAATATCGCATCACATTCTTCCCGTTCTTGGCTTCGCAGTCGCTAAATGAAAACCGCATGTCTTTTTCCATTTCAGATCACAGGATCAATGACCGGCAGCGCACCACCCATAACCCGTTCCACAAACGCCGCCGCTTTGAGGAGTTCGCGTTCCCCACGTGGTGGCCCAATGAGTTGCAGACCGACCGGCAATCCTTCTTCTGACAAACCCACCGGAACAGACATGGCGGGCAGTCCACATACGGTTGCCAAAAATGCAAAGCGCAGCCAATCCATGTATCCGCTGAATTGTTGCCCCCCAACCGACGGAACCCATTCCACTTCTATGGGTTGGGGCATGCAGCCCACCACCGGGCAGGCAATCACATCCACTGTGTCAAACAGTGCAACCATTTTGTTGAACAATCGCGATCGGCCGATTTCAGCATCCGCCACATCTTGTAGGCTTAAACCTTCGCCAAATGCCAAGTTCTGTTCCAATGTGGCTTTGAAGTGCGGACGTACATTGGGCGGAAGTGTCTTGGCGGCGGTCACCCACATTAAGCCGCGCAAAGTGTGGTACGTACGGTCCAAATCTGTCGTATCAGGGGACACGGGCCGTACTGCCGCACCGGACCTTTCCAATTGGCCCATGGCCCCGCAAAGATGATCCGCCATATCTTTGTTGACCGCGCCAAAACCGTTTAGATCTTCTGAAAAGCCAATACGCGGGGCGCTGCCGGATTGCACCACGGCATCAAAATATGATTCATCCCCACCGGGGAACGAAATTGGGTTCTTCGCGTCCCAGCCCACCATGGCGTCCAAAAAAAGCGCGCAATCCAAAACCGATCGGGCCATGGGGCCTTGCACGCCTTGGGTCATAAACGCCCCATCAGCAGAACTGCCCCCCGCGAGCCCCGGGGATGGGCGCAGGCCCACAATCCCACAAAACGCAGCCGGTGTGCGCAAACTGCCGCCATGGTCCGAACCGTGGCTCAGCCATACCTGACCCGTTGCCAAGCCAGCCGCCGCGCCACCGGATGAACCACCCGCATTCAGGCGGGTATTCCACGGATTTAGTGTTTTTCCGAACACATCGTTAAACGTGTTACCGCCTGCACCAAATTCGGGCGTGTTGGTTTTTCCCACCACAACACCGCCATTGCGTTCCAGCCGTTCCACCAGCGGATCCGAGGCTGAAGGCACAAAATCCCAGAACGCTGCGGTACCAAAGGTTGTGCGGACATCCTTAACAGCATTCAAATCTTTGATTGCGATTGGTATCCCCGCCAAGACAGGACCAGCTGCACCCTTGGGCGCCATATCTTTCGCACGATCCCAACACTGGGTCGGCATCGCGTTGATGGCTGGTTCTGTTTGGCTCGTTCGCGTTTGGCTGGCGTCCAAAAGATCATCCGGGGACACTTCCCCGGATTTCAGCAGTGCCACGACGCGGTGGGCTTCAAGTTTGCACAATTCAGGTGCTGTGGCGGACGGTGGGGCAATTTTGATCATGCCTGAACTGCGCCACCGATTTCGCGCCCTGTCAAGAACAGGGATGCCAATTTACTTTTGCAACTTGTCTTGGGTTTTTGTTTCAAAGTCCGACGCGTCATGACGTTCATGCAGCTGCTTGGAAAGATCATCGCCCATGGCACGGTTCACCATCATGCCGCGGGTAACGGCCGGACGGGCATCAATGGCTTTGGCCCAGCGCACAACATTCGTATAGCTGGCAACGTCCAAGAATTCGGCTGCATTATACAAGCGGCCCAATACCAATTGCCCGTACCAGGACCAAATCGCGATATCGGCAATGGAGTATTCCCCGCCCGCGAACCATTCATTATCAGCTAAGTGGCGATCCAGAACGTCTAGCTGGCGTTTGGCTTCCATGGAAAAACGATCAATCGGATATTCGAACTTTTCTGGGGCGTAAGCATAGAAGTGACCGAAACCACCACCCAGATAAGGTGCACTGCCCATTTGCCAGAAAAGCCAGTTCATTGCTTCAACGCGACCCGCCGGATCGGTGGGCATGAAGTCCCCAAACTTTTCAGCCAAATACAACAGAATGGACCCACTTTCGAAAACACGTGTGGGTGTTTCGCTAGATCGATCCATCATCGCCGGGATTTTGGAGTTTGGGTTTACCTCAACGAATCCCGAACCGAATTGATCCCCTTTGTTGATGCGGACCAACCAAGCATCATATTCTGCACCGCTGTGACCCACCGCCAGAAGTTCTTCCAGCAAAATGGTGACCTTAACGCCGTTGGGTGTGGCCAAAGAATAAAGCTGTATCGGGTGCTTGCCGACAGGCAGATCCTTGTCATGGGTTGCACCCGCGATGGGCCGGTTGATGCTGGCGAATTCACCGCCGTTTGCTGCGTCCCAAGTCCAAACTTTAGGTGGGGTGTATGTGTCAGTCATGGCGGCTTCCTTTGTCTTTGTGATCATCAAGTAAGGCCGCACAGGGTTCGTGCAACCATCAACCAAAGAAAAAGGCGCGGTTTTGACCGCGCCTTCCCCAAAGTTAAGATTTCGTGCTTATGCGTCGCGAATGTCCAACAACACACATTGGTACCGATCAAACATGCCTTCCAAAGTGGCTTCAACGTCACGTTTGATTTGAGCATCGATTTGGCTTTGGCTCACATTGGGGTTGCGTTCGACAGTTTTCACTACACCATCTACGGTCGCCTTTGTGCGGACTTCAAAATACTTGTGGGCTGACACAGACCGTTTTTGCGTGTCTGCGGCTGTTACACCGTTCACACACCCATAAGAGATGATGTCTTCCCCATCAGCGGTCTTGTAAGAATAAGATGTCATGTTGTCAGGCAACTGGGTGGTGGGCTCAGTACAGGCCACCAGGCCAAACAAAACAACAACCATTGAAAGTAAATAACGCATGGGGTTTCCTCCTAGAATACTGGCCCAACGTGGCCCAGATCACGGGCACCAACAACCCTAGAAATAGAAGTTACCCCAAACGGCAACTTACGTGTTGAACAAAAAGTGCATCACATCGCCGTCTTTCACCAAATACGATTTGCCCTCGGCACGCATTTTGCCT
The DNA here is from genome assembly GCA_020629775.1 of Planktomarina sp. GTDB lineage: Bacteria > Pseudomonadota > Alphaproteobacteria > Rhodobacterales > Rhodobacteraceae > Planktomarina. The sequence continues at coordinate 14,140 of JAHDCP010000012.1, read as the reverse complement.
GCATCTTTGGCGGGCCCTTCGCCGCCCAAAGAAACATAGTCGTCATATGCAATGGTTTCAGCCCGAATAAAGCCGCGCTCGAAATCACCGTGGATTACACCAGCGGCCTGCGGTGCAAGAAAACCTTCTTTGATTGTCCAAGCCCGCGCTTCTTTTGGACCGGCGGTGAAATACGTTTGCAATCCCAGCAATGAATATCCAGCACGGATCAGACGATCCAACCCGGCTTCTTCCAGGCCCAATTCGTTCAAGAACATCTCAGCCTCTTCAGGTTCCAATTGGCTGATTTCTTCTTCGATCTTGGCAGAAATGATCACATGACCCATGCCTTGTGACGCGGCCATTTCCGCAACTTTCGCGGAATTGGCATTACCTTCGGAAGCTTCGTCTTCGCCAACATTGCACACATATAAGACGGGCTTGGTGGTAATCAGTTGCAGGTTTTTCCAAACCTTCGCGTCTTCTTCATCAACATCAACTGTCCGGGCCGGTTGGCCGTCTTCCAACGCTGCTTGGGCAGCTTTCAACAAGCGTTCTTGTTGAACAGCGTCTTTGTCACCCCCGCGCACTTTGCGCACCAGACCAGTCAGGCGTTTTTCAATCGACTCTAAGTCCGCCAACATCAATTCGGTTTCGATCACTTCAGCGTCGGCCACCGGATCAACGCGATCATCCACGTGGGTTACGTCATCATCTTCGAAACACCGCAACACGTGGGCAATGGCATCTGTTTCACGAATATTTGCCAAGAACTGGTTGCCCAGCCCTTCGCCTTGGCTTGCGCCTTTGACCAAGCCCGCAATGTCCACAAATGTCATCCGGGCGGGAATAACAGTTTGCGACTTGGCAATTTCGGCCAGTTTGTCCAACCGCGCGTCAGGCACGTTCACGTCGCCCACGTTGGGTTCGATGGTACAAAATGGAAAATTCGCAGCTTGGGCCGCGGCGGTTTTGGTCAATGCATTGAACAATGTGGATTTGCCAACGTTTGGCAACCCAACGATACCCATTTTGAAACCCATGATCCGCCCTTTCGATTTTAACTGGCGGTGCGTACCCCGACACCCTGTCCGGCACAAGGGCGGATGACCACAGTGGCTTGCCCCTGCCCCGCAAACCTTGCATACCGAATTCGAACTTGTGGGGTGACACGACATGACACGCATTGATGATACATTTGTTCGGCTAAAAGCGGACAACAAGAAAGCCTTTGTTTCTTACATGATGGCCGGCGATCCCGATTTTGACACTGCTCTGACAGTCATGAAAGGCTTGCCTAGTGCGGGTGTGGATATCATCGAATTGGGCTTACCCTTCACAGACCCCATGGCCGACGGACCCACCATTCAATTGGCTGGCCAGCGCGCCCTGGAGGGCGGCATGACGCTGGTCAAGACTTTGGACATGGCACGCGCCTTCCGTGAAGACGACAACACGACGCCAATCGTGTTAATGGGGTACTACAACCCGATCTATTCCCACGGCGTGGACAAGTTTTTGGCTGACGCGAGAGACGCCGGAATTGACGGTTTGATTGTAGTGGATTTGCCTCCAGAAGAAGACAGTGAACTTTGTGTTCCGGCCCAAGCGGCAGGGTTAAACTTCATCCGCCTGGCAACGCCCACAACCGACAATAAGCGACTGCCCAAGGTTCTGCAAAATACGTCTGGATTTGTGTACTACGTTTCCATCACAGGGATCACGGGTGCTGCAGCCCCCCAACCAGTGGACGTGGCCCCAGAAGTGGCTCGGATCAAATCCGCCACTGACCTGCCGGTTATTGTTGGCTTTGGCATCCGAACACCGGAAATGTCCAAAGGTATTGCTGAAATTGCCGATGGGGCTGTGGTGGGTTCAGCGATTGTGTCTGAACTGGCTGAAGGCAAATCCCCAGACCAAGTGCTGGCATTTGTAAAATCCTTGGCCGATGGGGCCCACAGTGCCTGATCTAATCATTCGCCCGCTTGCAGTCGAAGATCGCGCGGCTTGGGGTGAATTGTGGAAAGGGTATCTTGAATTTTACGAAACCACCCGACCAGATCAAATTTTTGACCTGACGTTTGCACGCAACTTGGACCCTGGTCGCCCCCAACAGCAGTGCCTTGTCGCTGAACAAAGTGGAACTTTAGTGGGGCTGGTGCATTTTATCTATCACGCCCACAATTGGTCCCAAGAAGACGTTTGCTATTTGCAAGATCTGTACGCGGACCCATCAATGCGTGGCGCTGGGATTGGCCGTGCTTTGATTGAAGCGGTTTACGATAGTGCAGACAAAGCCGGTTGCCCCAGTGTTTACTGGATGACCCAGGAGTTTAACTATCATGGACGTATGCTGTACGATCGCATCGGAACCAAAACGCCCTTTATCAAGTATTCGAGGTAGACCATGACAATCCACATCGGTGCCGAACCCGGCGATATTGCTGAAACCGTTTTGATGCCCGGCGACCCATTGCGCGCCAAGTGGGCGGCAGAAACCTTTTTAGACAACCCCCGACTTGTGAATGAAACACGTGGGATGTTGGGATACACGGGCACTTGGAAAGGCAACCCGGTCACAATCCACGGGTCGGGTATGGGGATGCCGTCCCTGTCAATCTACGTAAATGAATTGATCAAGGATTTCGGTGCGAAAACGTTGATCCGTATTGGGTCCGCTGGCGGCATGTCACAAGATGTTGGCATCCGTGACGTGATTATCGCCATGACAGCGTCGTCCGTATCCACGCCTTCCATCGGGATGTTCAAAGAACTGAACTTCGCGCCGTGTGCCGATTACGGACTTGTGCGCGCCGCGGCCGATGCAGCAGAGGCGAATGGGGCAAAAACCCACGTCGGCGGTATTTATTCCGCAGATGTCTTTTACGATGAACGCCCCGATCTAAACGAACAGATGACCCGCCATGGCATTCTGGCCGTCGAAATGGAAACCGCTGAATTATACATCCTTGCCGCGCGGTACGGTTGCCGGGCTTTGTCGGTAGTCACGGTGTCCGACCATCTGCTGACCCACGAGGCGCTGCCTTCGGAAGATCGCGAACGCAGTTTTGGTGACATGGTTGAAATCGCGCTTGAGGCCGCCTTCAAGTAATTTTGCTTAACTCAGTTAAGCTAAGAAAATGCCCGAGCCAAAACGGTCCGGGCATTTCATATTCAGGGCCTTCTGCACTTAGAAGCCTTAGGTCGCGGGCTGTTCTGAACCCTTCTTTTTGAACCAGGTCGTTGTTGGCATGTTTGGGTTCGACCAAGTTTCATTACGTGTAGCGAACATTGCGATGGCCAATGCCGCAAAGGCAAAGATGGATCCTGCCAAAAGCGCCAGATCTTCTGCCTGAAGGATCATGTATAAAATCCCATAAATTGCAGACAAAGCGCCCCCCAATGCAAATGTGCGTTGGCCCAGTTTCAAAACCACTGCGCCGTACAAGGTTATCAATCCAATCGTTGCAGCACTTGCCCCGACATACGCACTGGCGAACCCGATCTGTTCGGCCAAAGCCACCATCAACACGACGAACAATGACTGCGCCAATCCAATGAAAATGTATTGGATCGGATGAACTGGGGTGCTGCTGCGGCGTTCGATCAGCAATACCGTCAGAAACGTGAGGGCTGTGAACAACAGGCCATACCGCCCTGCCCGAAACGCTTTTTGGTAAAAGTCATTGGGTTGATAATAGCTGACACCAAATTGGGCTTGGTTTCTGACATCATGGGCAATGTCTTCACGTGATGTAAGCGGCAAACCCAAAGACAAATGTGGAATGGTCCAAGTGCTGTCGAAGCCGGTTTCGTCGATTGTGCTGTTATCTGGCAAAAAGGCCCCGAAAAAACTTGGATGCGGCCAGTCACTTTTCAACGCAATGCGCGTTGCTGTGCCATAAGGTGTCACTTGGAACTTTTGTGCCCCATTAAAACCCAACGTCAGGGTTAGCGGCGTGTTGAACGCGTGTTGTCCTACCGAGGCCGAAACACCTTGGTTTTGTGAACCACCACCAGTGGCCGCTTCTAGCGCCAGACTTTTGTTCCCAGCTTGAAGACTAGCTTCCCCACGCAAAGACCGCATCACACCCAACGGCACACGCAAAGTGGTCTGGGCAATTATTGGAATTTCACCCCGGCGCAACGCTTTGTCTAAATCTGTTTTTGCAAATGTCAGATTGGCCACGGCGTTGGATTTGTACACCGGAACATGAAACAGACCACGATGGCGTTCCTCTGTCACACTGGACACCGTCAGATCATAGGTGGCAGGCGCCAGATAGATGGGATTGCGGTGTTCTGTGACTGTACGGGTCACCACTTTTTGCAATGGTTTGCCCGTTACCGGGTCCAATTGGACCAAACCTGTCACCGGGTCCACGACGTCAATCTTACTGGTCCGGTTCACGCGCGCCGTGACGGGCACGATCAACATAGGCGCCCCGATGGATTGCGCACCGCCCCAATCGCGGCTGACAGATTGGATGGTGCTCCGGCTATAATCTGCGCGGCTGTTGATGGTTTCGCTGGCGAAAAAAAGCGGAATAGACATCAAACAGGTCAATAACCCGATGATGATAAGTCGAAGTGTAAAAGAAGTTTTCATGGTCATGTCCCTTTGGTGTGTTAGGGACCATCTACCGATGAAAATGTGCATCCCCGGCCCAAAGGCCGAGGAGTTTTTGTGCAGTGTTTATTAAACCTGGCGGTCCACCATCATGTGTTTGATGGATGCAATCGCTTTGGCCGGGTTCAATCCCTTGGGGCACGTCTTGGTGCAGTTCATGATCGTATGGCAGCGATACAGTTTGAACGGATCTTCCAGATCATCCAAGCGTTCGCCGGTCGCTTCATCACGGCTGTCGATGATCCAGCGGTATGCATGCAACAAAGCCGCTGGCCCCAAATACCGATCACCATTCCACCAGTACGACGGGCACGATGTGGAACACGACGCACACATCACACATTCATACAGACCGTCCAGCTTTTTGCGGTCTTCAATGGACTGGCGCCATTCTTTGGCTGGGCGATTGGTCTTAGTTTCCAACCACGGCATGATCGAGGCGTGTTGCGCATAGAAATGGGTCAGATCAGGGATCAAATCTTTCACCACAGACATGTGTGGCAGCGGATAGATTTTCACGTCGCCTTTGATTTCATCCATCCCATAAATACACGCCAGGGTATTGATCCCATCGATGTTCATGGCGCACGATCCGCAAATGCCTTCGCGGCAGGACCGACGAAACGTCAAGGTTGGGTCGATTTCAGATTTGATCTTAATCAGTGCGTCCAAAACCATCGGCCCACATGTATCCATGTCCACAAAATACGTGTCCACACGGGGGTTTTTACCATCGTCTGGGTTCCAGCGATAAATGCTGAACTTTCGCAGATTGGTGGCACCTTCGGGTTTGGGCCACACCTTACCTTTGGTGATGCGGCTGTTCTTTGGCAGGGTCAGTTGGACCATGATTTAACCTCCGATGGGGTCTATATTTTTGCAGGCATCAGCCCAAATCCAACGGGTTGAACCCGCTTGAGGCGATGCAGCGCAGTGTTTCCGGGCGGGATACGATTTCCAAAACCAAAGTGGCGGTTTCTTGGTCAACACCAGTGACTGTCTTGCCCGCAAGTTTAAGAATTTCCTTGGAACTGGCGTTGTTGATCACGCAATCAGTCACAGGGGACAAATCCACATTTGGGGCCCGTTTGGCCAAGCTGGAATTCACGGCTTTTCGCGCTTGGGACCGGGTTGCATTGTCCACCGCCCCTTGGGCAACTTCACACCCCACCAAAGCCGCAGCAGCCAGCAAAAGGAAAAAAGTTCGGGTCATGATTTTTTCAACGCCTCCGATAAACACTGATGAACTTTAGGGCGGGCAATCAAATCGTTGATCACCCCAACTGTTTTGGGATCAGGCGCTGCTGGGTCCATCTCTCCGATGCGGCGCACTTCCCGGCGCTTGCCAACTGTGACCATGCAATTCACCACGTTTTCAATGTGTTCGGCCGGAATTTGCTCTGCCAACATGGGTTTAAGAACGCTTGCCGCCTTCTGTTGCGGTTCGGTCAAAGTCGTTTCACCAAACGCAGAAGAAGCCGACAAGAGCAGCCCGCAAAACAGAATGCGCTTCATCAATACACCCGCGCTTTAGGGGCGATTTTCTTCAAATCTATCCCGCCGTCGTTGTGACTGGTCAGCGGTTTCGTAATTACGCCGCGGAAGCCAAGACTTGCTTTGTTGCCATTGAACCAAATCAACGAATGCTTACGCCAGTTTTCGTCATCGCGATCCGGGTAATCTTCATGGGCATGGGCACCACGGCTTTCTTTGCGGGCTTCCGCCGCTTTGATGGTGGCCACAGCGTTTGGCATCAGGTTCGTCAGTTCCAATGTTTCCATCAGGTCGGAATTCCACACCAACGAAGTATCCGTCACTTGCAAGTCGGCAACTTTGCCAGACACGCCTTCCATTTTTTCCACACCTTCGCTCAGCGTCTCATCGGTTCGGAAAACAGCCGCGTCTTCTTGCATGGTTTTTTGCATTTCCAAACGCAGTTCCGCAGTGGGCACGTGGCCTTTGGCGTACCGTAAACCGTCAAACCGGCTGAACGCCGCTTCGATGGAGCGTGTGTTTGGTGTTGGAACGGGCGCTTTGGGGTCCACAACTTCTGCGGCGCGAATGGCTGCGGCGCGGCCAAAGACCACCAAATCGATCAAACTGTTAGACCCCAACCGGTTGGCCCCATGAACCGACGCACAGCCCGCTTCGCCAACGGCCATCAAACCAGGTGCGACGCGCTTTTCATCGTCTTTGGTGGGGGACAGCACTTCGCCCCAATAGTTCGTTGGGATGCCACCCATATTGTAGTGGACAGTTGGCAAAACGGGGATTGGTTCTTTGGTCAAATCCACGCCTGCGAAAATGCGTGCACTTTCGGAAATACCCGGCAATCGTTCGGCCAAAGTCTCTGGTGGCAAGTGGTTCAAGTGCAAATGAATGTGGTCGCCGTTGGCCCCCACACCGCGCCCCGCGCGGATCTCCATAGTCATGCAGCGACTCACCACGTCTCGCGAAGCCAAGTCTTTGTACGTCGGGGCATAACGTTCCATGAAACGTTCGCCTTCCGAGTTGGTTAGATACCCACCTTCACCGCGCGCACCTTCGGTGATCAGACACCCAGATCCGTAAATGCCGGTTGGATGGAATTGCACAAATTCCATGTCTTGCAGTGGCAAACCAGCCCGTGCTGTCATTCCACCACCATCACCTGTACAGGTGTGTGCAGATGTGGCGCTGAAATACGCACGTCCATAACCCCCTGTGGCCAAAACCACCATCTTAGCGGAAAACAGGTGCATGGTACCGTCGTCAAGTTTCCAACACAAAACACCCTGACACACGCCGTCATCCGACATGATCAAATCGATAGCAAAGTATTCGATGTAAAATTCAGCGTTGTTTTTCAGCGACTGCCCATAAAGCGTGTGCAAGATCGCGTGCCCAGTCCGGTCTGCTGCGGCACACGTCCGTTGAACGGGCGGACCTTCACCGTATTGGGTCGTATGCCCACCGAACGGACGCTGATAAATCTTACCTTCTTCAGTACGCGAAAAAGGCACGCCGTAATGTTCCAGTTCGTACACCGCCTTGGGCGCTTCCCTGGCCAGATATTCCATGGCGTCACTGTCGCCCAACCAGTCAGACCCTTTGACTGTGTCGTACATGTGCCATTGCCAGCTGTCCGGCCCCATATTTCCCAGGGACGCCGCAATACCGCCTTGCGCCGCCACAGTGTGCGATCGGGTAGGGAAAACTTTAGTGACGCAGGCCGTTTTCAGGCCCTGTTCTGCCATGCCCAGCGTGGCACGCAGACCAGCACCGCCGGCCCCCACAACAACCACGTCATATTCATGCGTCTCATAGTCATAAGCTGCCATGTGAGATGCCTTTCAATTCAAAGCGCGATGCGCGCAATTGCAAAAAGTGCCGCCGCAATGGCGGTATAGCTGACGCAAGTCACAGCGATAATCGCCACCTTGCGGGCCAGCCCATGTACGTAGTCTTCAATCATCGTTCGGGCGCCCATGGCGAAATGGTGGAAGCCCACCCCCAAAGTCAAAATCGCAACGATGGCCGGGAACGGGCGTGAATAATACGCCATCACGGTGTCATAGTCGCTGCCTAGAACTGCGCCGAATGTGAATACAAACAACGGAACCAAAACCAGCAAAGCCGCACTGCTGACGGTCATAGACCAAAGATGTTCTGTGCCTGTTTTTGCGGCCCCCAGGCCCACGGCGCGTTTGCGGTCTGTCAAAAATGCCATTTGATCGCCCCTTACAAAATAATGACGCAAACAATGGTCATCGCAAAGGATGCGATAATCATAATCATGCCCATGGTTTCGGCTTCTTCGATCTCCAGCCCATATCCGGCATCCCAAATCAAATGGCGCAAACCGCCGAACATGTGATACCACAACGCCCACGTGGACAGCAGCAGGACTAAATCCCCAAACCAACTTGTGATCACACCGTTCGCGCGTGCGAAAGCATCCGGCCCGGTGGCCGCAGCAACAAACCACCAAACGATCATCAATCCTGCCACCAACATGGCGTTTCCAGTGATCCGCACAAAAATGGATGACACGGATGTCATCTGGGGTCGGTAAATTGTCAGATGGGGGGACAGCGGGCGCTTCCCTGGGTTCGTGTCAGCCATGCGGCACCTCCTCGGTCGTCATCGGTATACTGTCATTGTTCCACAGGGATTGTCACGTCGGATTGCGGACAGGTTGTCACACCTTGGCGAATTTTTAGCCTTTGTGATCACATCCTGTCGTACTGCTTGCCCGGATTTCCCCTAAACTGGGATCAACGCCCAATAATCCAGGTCCAACAACACGTCTGGTAGATACTTGCCGTCATCCCCACGCAGCTGGCCTGCGGCCCCTTTCGTGGCCACCAATCGCAAGCGCAAAGCACCAACGCCTGGGGTTCGTGTTTCGGCTTTATCCAATACTTCGGACCAGGCGCGCACTGTATCGCCAGCAAAGCACGGGTTGGCATGGGCACCAGCGTTCAAAGCCACCACCATTTGGGCATTTGCCAGACCGTTGAAAGACAAAGTGCGCGCCAAAGAAATGACATGGCCACCATAAATCAAACGGTTCCCATCGGGCCGCGCGGTGACATCAAAATGCACTTTGGCTGTGTTTTGCCACAGACGCGTGGCCATCATGTGTTCCGCCTCGGACACGGTAATTCCGTCGACATGGTCGATCACTTCACCCACGGCGTAATCGCCCCAACGGTGCGGCTCACCCGCCAACCCAAAATCATAATCTGCAAAGGTAAGATCTTCAGGAATGATGAGGTCTGATGCGTCCACCTGTGCGGCCAAATCAGGGATTACAGTTTCCGGCGCAGGTGCGTCTATATCGCGCTTGCGCACCATGACCCAGCGCACATAACTTATCACCAGTTCGCCCACTTGGTTCCGACCCTCGGTTCGCACGTAAACCACGCCGTTCTTACCGCTGGAATTTTGTTTTAGTCCAATCACCGTAGACGTGCTGCGCAAAGTATCGCCGGCATAGACGGGTTGGTGCCATCGCCCTTCTGCGTAGCCCAAATTGGCCAATGCGTTCAAACTGATGTCGGGGACTGTTTTGCCGAACACTACGTGAAACGCAGCCATGTCATCCAGTGGACTTTCGGGAAGACCGCAGTCTTGTGCGAACACGTCAGATGAATACAGCGCGTGCCGGGCAGGATATAATGCGTGGTACAAAGCACGCTCCCCCTCGCCCACGGTGCGGGGAACAGCGTGGTCAATCACTTGCCCCACTTGATAATCTTCGAAGAAGCGACCTGGATTGGTTTTCATTACTGCATTCCCAGTTTCATGTCCGGATCATAGTCGCCCGAAACGTCTTTTGTGACCGCTTGCCCGCACCGCATAACACCCGTCTTGGCATCAAACGCATAGGTCGGATCACCGTAAAGAACCCAGCCTTTGGACAAAGCTTCCGATACCTTGTGGCAAAATGCGGACGTATCTTCTTCGGTCAATAATCTGTACAATTTCAATGCCTTACCCTCCGAATGGCGATGGACCTAACCATCCGTGCACGCCGGCAACCACACCAAAAACCACCAGCGCGATTCCAGCATGAACGATGGGTGATTTTATCGGCGCGCTGGATCGGTCAAATTTTTCACCGTGCCGGTTGATCAAAATGACCTCCACCACGGACCAAGCCAACAGGCCACCAAACAGAACCAAAGAAGCTAAGTCACCATTCACCAGCAAGTGCGCCAAAGCCCAAATCTTGAACCCGGTCAGTTGGGGATGACGAATATTGCCGACACCCCAAGCGGTGCCCAGCGGCGTTATGGTCGCCATGTATGTAAACAGCGCCAACAGCATCAGCAGATTGTTAAGATAGGTAAACCAAACGGGACCGACCCAAAGAACAATCGGGTCCGCCATTTTGTATCCGAAAACCATTAAGGCAACGCTGCCAACGATCACCGCCGCAGAAACGCCATAGGCCATTTTCCCAAGGCCCGCGTAAAGATCTGGCAGAAAACGGTTCCACAGATGGCCGGCAAACCAAAGGGCCACGCCCAATAATATCAATGTCATTGTGAAAGCTCCGCGATGGTTTGTGCTTTTGCAATCAAGCCACGGGCGGTTTCTACATGCAAGTTTTCCACGATGGACCCGTCAACCACCGCTACGCCTTGGCCCTTTGCTTCTGCGGCTTCAAAAGCTGCGATCTGGCGGGCGGCCAGGTCCAGTTCTTCTGCACTTGGGGCAAAAGCTTCGTTGGCCACGTCCACTTGTGCAGGGTGGATCAGTGTTTTGCCGTCAAACCCAAAATCGCGGCCTTGATTTGATTCAACACGCAAGCCATCTAAATTTTTGAACGCATTGTAAACGCCATCAACAATTGGAATCCCAGCGGCCCGTGCCGACAACACACAGTGGGACAAAGACGCCAGCAGCGGGCCACGATCCCCGGTTGTGCGCGTACCCAAATCTTTGGCCAGATCATTGGTGCCCATGACCATGCCCCCCATGCGCGGGGCCGCAGCAATTTCTGCGGCATTCAATACACCCATAGGGCTTTCCATCATCGCCCAAATTTTTGTGTCGGCAAATCCATCATGGCTGTCCATGACATCCGACAGCGCCGCAATATCCGCGGCACTGTTCACTTTGGGAAGCAAAAGAACCTGGGGCTTGGCCGCGGCCAATGTGGCCACGTCGTCCAGCCCCCAAGGCGTGTCCAGACCATTGATCCGCGCCAGTTGTGCGCGCTTACCGTAGCCGCCCACCAACAACGTATCGCGCAACAATTCGCGGGCTTGGTCCTTCTCTGAAATAGCAACCGCATCTTCCAAATCGAAAATAATCGCATCCACAGGCAGGGTCTTGGCCTTTTCCAAAGCACGCGGCTTGGAAGCAGGAATGTACAAAACGGAACGATAAGGATGGGATGTCATGGGCGCCTCGCAATAATCGTTCGCGGTTGTGCCCCAGTTTGGAACAATGGTTCAACCCCAAAATGCCGCGCCGCAGAAAAAGACCACCGCACGTTGGGTTAACCCAGCCTTTGTAAGCGGCTGCCAGCCTGAACCGGACAAAATTGATGGAGGCATTTATGAAACGCGAAATTTCTTATCCCCTAATCCTTGGCGCCCTCGGCGTTGCCTTGGTGGCCGCTGCCCCAGCGGACGCACAAAACAATCAATGCGCCAGTCGGACCGATATCTTGTCCCAGCTTGCAGACAGATACAAAGAAGCGCCCATTGCCCAAGGCTTGGCCCCAAATGGGCATTTGGTGGAAATGTTCGGTGCGGGTGCAGGCGGCACCTGGACCATCACGGTAACTTTGCCCAACGGCATGATGTGCCTGGTGTCCAGCGGCACGGATTTAATTCTGCACGACCTGCCCGCTTCGGGCGATCCGGTTTAGGTTAAGCCGTCCCAGAGCAATTTGGATCCAGTCAGCGTCAGCAAAACGTAGGTGATGGAAAAGAACAGCCGTTCTGGCACGATCCAATGCGCCTTTACGCCGATATAGACGCCGATCAGCGTGAAGGGCGCCAAATACAAATCAGCGCGCAGCGTTTCCCAAGTGAATAAGCCAAGGAATGTGTAGGGCACGGCCTTAAAGATGTTGATTGCCCAGAAAATCAAAACCGAACTGGCTTGATATGTGGTTTTGTCAAAACCACGGCTTAGCAAATATACCGCCACAGGTGGCCCGCCTGCATGGCTGATGAAACTGCCGAAACCCGCTGTAACGCCAGTGACTAAGCCGCCCAATACACCAATGGGGGCCCTGATTAGGCGCCTTTTCCGCCAGGCTTGCAACAGCTGCCAAGCCACAAAGGCAATGGCGATTGATCCGATCAAAATTCGAAACATGTCTGGGGATGCGTATTGATACAGCGTTGCCCCCAAAGCCACGCCAGGCAAACCGCCCGCAATCACCAACCACGATCCACGCAAATCCCATCGCCCCCAAAAGGGACGCAACACTGTGGCGTCGATCATCATCAGCAATGGTAACATGATTCCCAAAGCCAAAGCTGGTTCCACCACCAAAGCCATCAAGGGGGCGGCCGCAAAGGCCGCGCCAGACCCAAATCCTGCTTTGGAAATGCCTGCAAATATCACCGCAGGGATCGCAAATGCAAAAAAGGCAAAGTCCAGTTCCATGGCGTTGCTTTAGGGGGCTTGGTCGCGCATTATCAATCTTTTTTACCAGAATTCATGTTGCCCCAGCCCGCACAATATCCTCTCAATTCGTATACACCTGCATACATATTTGGCAGGACCACCTTCACAGTCATAACTTTCCGGTGTAGGACGCCCGCGTATTTTGGACACATCGGAGAACTTCAATGGCCAGATCGAAAATCGCCCTAATCGGGTCCGGCATGATTGGGGGCACGCTTGCCCACCTTGCTGCCGTCAAAGAAATGGGAGACGTGGTCCTGTTTGATATTGCCGAAGGTATGCCAGAAGGTAAATCTTTGGATATTGCGCAATCTGGCCCGTCCGAAGGGTTTGATGTGTCTTTGAAAGGCACCCAGTCCTACGAGGATATCGCTGGTGCTGATGTGTGTATCGTGACTGCTGGTGTGCCACGCAAGCCAGGCATGTCTCGCGACGATCTGTTGGGTATCAACCTGAAAGTAATGAAATCCGTTGGCGAAGGCATCGCAGCCCACGCACCAGACGCGTTTGTTATCTGCATTACCAACCCGCTGGACGCGATGGTTTGGGCGTTGCGCGAATTTTCCGGCTTACCCCACAACAAAGTGTGCGGTATGGCGGGTGTGCTAGACAGCGCGCGCTTCCGTCATTTCTTGAGCTTAGAATTTGATGTATCCATGCGCGACGTAACAGCGTTCGTTCTCGGTGGGCACGGCGACACAATGGTGCCGCTGGCACGATACTCCACCGTTGCCGGCATCCCATTGCCAGATCTGGTGGAGCTGGGTTGGACCACGCAAGAAAAATTGGACAGCATCATTCAGCGCACCCGTGATGGCGGCGCAGAAATCGTTGGCTTGCTGAAAACGGGTTCGGCCTATTACGCCCCCGCAACCTCAGCCATCGAAATGGCGCAGTCTTACTTGAACGATCAACGCCGTTTGCTGCCTTGCGCTGCATATTGCGATGGTGAGTTCGGCCTGGAGGGCATGTATGTTGGTGTTCCAACCATCATCGGCGCAAACGGCATCGAAAAAGTGGTCGACATCAAGTTGTCAGAAGACGAACAAGCCATGTTCGACAAATCTGTCGACGCCGTAAAAGGCTTGGTTGAGGCTTGTAAGGGCATCGACGACAGCTTGGCTTAAGCCGAACCATTTGAATGACTTTCGGGAAGGCGCTGTTTTTGACAGCGCCTTTTCTTGTATCTGGGCAGAAAGAACGTGAGTCGCTGATCAAATCCGCACCAATCCAATATATGTGATCACACGATTTTTTTATGTGATCACATATGTTTGATATTTCTATTTTTGAACGCTTTTAACTTTTATCACACGATTTTGCCCCCTACGGTTTCCCAAACACGACAAAGGATCGCGCCATGAACATCCATGAATACCAAGCCAAAGCCCT
>JAHDCP010000106.1 GCA_020629775.1 Planktomarina sp. | reverse complement strand
CCCGATCACGCCGGGGTCAATCACGTTGTTGATAAACGCCTTGGCGTTCTGGCCCGACTTGCCCTGATAGCTGTCGATGTTGTCCGTGCTCAAGTTTTGATACCGGAACGGATACCCCGCCACACCGCAGTAGTCGTTGATCAACCCGGCCATCATCTGGATCAGCGTGGTTTTCCCCGTCCCCGGCGCACCATCCCCCATGAAGGTGAAAATGAACCCGCCAAGCTCTGCAAACGGGTTCAGCCGCCGATCAAAGTCATAGGCCATCAACATCTTCGCCAGCTTCATGGATTGGTACTTGGCAATGTGGTTGCCCACCACCTCGTGCGGCTTTTTGAACGTCATGGTCAGCGTGCTGCCCTTGGACTTGGCCGCTGGTGTGAACCCGTTGATGGCAAAGTCATCCGCGTCCACCCGCCACGCGGCCCCGGTGAACGCTTCAAGCCCCGGCGCGTTGGCGGCGCGGCCTTCGATCTTGGTCATCACCGCCTCTGCAAAGGCCAAAACTGTTGCCACCAATTTGGTGTCATCAGGGGCGTGGGTTTCAACGTCTTGGTCCAATTCCCACAGCAATCCGTGCAGCATCAATTGGGCGTTGTCCGCCAGAATTTCTTCCACATCGCCGATTTCAACTTGGGTGTCCCCGGCATGTTCCGCCAGTTGCGCGGAAAGCCCCGATGCGAAGGTGAACCCCACTGCCAAAGCTTCCGCCTGCAACAACGTGGCAAACGCATTTGCCTGTCCCTTGCCCAACGATCCTTGCAAATTGCTGCGCTTCAAATCGGCCAATTCCGTGCGTTCGGCAAATGCCTCGCCCAACGCCAGGGCCGTGGCCAAAGCGCGGCGAACACCGTGCAAAACCGTGGCTTGCAACGGACTGGTTAACGCGTCTCCATCATCCGTCCCTTCCACAGTTGCGCGCAAATGCACCCCACCGGCCCGCACCGCGCGCCGCGCCGCCAATCCCGGCGTCGTGGATCGGAACCGGCGGCCCGACGACACCCCGGGCGATTTTTCCGCTGCAACCTCCCGCGCTTTGCCCACGCGGGGAGCGTGATCAAACCCGTCAATCATGGCCAACGCGGCGGGGTAATGCTTCACAATATCGTCTTCACGCAGTTCCATTTGATCGCTCGAAAGGCTCATCTCAGCTCTCCCAATTTCTTTGTCCAAAAATACTCAACCCCACCCGAAAAATCCGAATGGATTTTGATGGGGACATATCGTCGGCCGAAGGCCGCCATTTATCTTAACTTAGTATCTCAAACACCGTCTTGCCAGGTGGGCAAAACATCCCCCGCTTGCGCACGGGCGGCGTAAACACCCCGGGCAATGGCACGTGCCAAACACGTGGCAGCGGCATGGCCCAACAGTACCAAATCCATTTCCCCGACACCCGACCCGTCGCCCGTGCTGGCCCCAAAGACCAAATCACCGTCAAAGGGCGTGTGGCTGGGGACAATGGCCCGGGCCATGCCATCATGGGCGGCCACGGCCAAACGGTGGCACTGCGCTTTGGTCAACGGGGCATCGGTTGCCACCACGGCAATGGTGGTGTTTTCACCGTGCCTGGCTTGCGCCAGTTTGGCGCTGTTTGGAACCACTCCGCCCAGCACTTCAGGGTCCGGACCCAACCCGCCAAATTCACCGTTCACTTCAAACGGGGCCGCCCAAAAATGCTTGCCGCCTGGGGTCGTGCAAGTGCCCACTGGATTGGCAATCACCAAAGCCCCCACAGTATGTTCCCCCACCACAAAAGACGCCGACCCAAGCCCGCCTTTTTCAGCCCCGGTCAACGCCCCCGTGCCACCCCCAACAGTGCCGATTTCAAAGTCGGAACCTGCGGCGTCATAGGCCTCGAACCCCAGATCGTAATATGGGTTCATAAGCCAGTTTTTGTCCCCGCCGTTCAGTAAATCAAACACGATTGCACCGGGCACGATGGGCACCCGGACGGGTCCAACGGCAAAGCCGCGGCCCTGGGCCTGCAATCCGTCCATCA
Source organism: Planktomarina sp. (assembly GCA_020629775.1). GTDB lineage: Bacteria > Pseudomonadota > Alphaproteobacteria > Rhodobacterales > Rhodobacteraceae > Planktomarina. Next base: position 6,173 of record JAHDCP010000106.1, on the reverse strand, counting down.
CACCGGAACAGGCGTCCAACCCAAAGGCAGACCCCCCAGACAACACCAGCGCGTCCACCGCCGTGACAGTTTTGTCAGGGGCCAACAAATCCGTGTCGCGGGTTCCAGGGGCACCCCCCATCACAAATGCGCTTGCCACCATGGGGGCATCGCCCACCAAAACTGTTGCCCCTGATTTCAAGGCCGCGTCTTGGACATTGCCCACCTTCAACCCGGGAACGTCTGTAATCAAATTGCGGGGGCCAGGACTCAAATGCATCGGCCACCGTCCACTTCCATCGCTACGCCTGTGATCATGCTGGCCTCATCACTGCACAAAAATGCGGCGGCGTTGCCCATATCTTCTGGGGTGGAAAAGCGCCCCAAAGGAATGGTGGATAAAAATTGCGCCCGGCGTTCGGGGGTGTCTTCCCCCATGAACGTGGCCAAAAGTGGCGTTTCCCCGGCCACTGGGTTGATGGCATTGACCCGCACACCAAAGGGGGCCAATTCCACCGCCATGGCTTTGGTGGCGGTGATCATCCAGCCCTTGCTGGCGTTGTACCAATTCAGGCGCGGCCGCGGCGACACGCCCGCAGTGGACGCCACATTCAAAATTGCCCCTGCCCCCCGTTCTTTCATGGAAGGGACAAATGTCTTGGCCGTCAGGAACACTGACTTGGCATTCACCGCCAACACCCGGTCAAAGTCCGCCTCGGACACATCTTCCATCAATCCTGGCATGTGGGTGATGCCCGCATTGTTCACCAATATGTCCACGTGGCCCCATGCCTCCATGGCGGCACCATGCATGGACTGCACGCTGGCCCCATCGGCCACATCGCACACCTGCGCCAGCGCGCCTAAACCTTGGGCTACCGCTGTGGCGGCCTCTGCATTGATATCCGCCACCATGACTTGCGCGCCTTCGGACACGAATTTGGCAGCGATCCCGGCGCCAAAACCGGATCCTGCACCGGTGACGATGGCTGTCTTTCCTTGCAATCTCATGTTGGTCCTCCTGCGGTGGCATAGTCCGGTAAAACCGGTGCTGCCGCCAGTAATTCTTGGGTGTATGGATGGGTTGGGTTTTGGAACACGTCTTCTGTGGGGCCTTGTTCCACGATCTGACCTGCGCGCATCACCAGCACCCTGTCCGTCACCGTGCGCACCACCGAAAGATCATGACTGATGAACAGATAACTTAACGGGCGTTTGCGGCACAGATCAGCGATCAAATCCAAAACCTGGGCCCGCACGGAAACATCCAAAGCGGACACCGCTTCGTCAAAAACAATCAGGTCCGGTTCCACAATCAACGCGCGCGCGATGGCCAAGCGCTGGCGTTGGCCGCCGGAAAATTCGTGGATAAACTTGCCGGCATCTTCGGGGTCCAGGCCCACATCTGTCAAAGCCCGCGCAATCACTTGCGCACGGGCCGCACCCTTGGGTGGCCTGTCCAAAACGTGGAAAGGTTCCGTGATCAAACGGTCCACCCTGTGGCGTGGGTTGAAACTGCCGTACGGGTCTTGGAACACCACTTGCATCCGGCGACGCACGGCAAGCCCATCGGCGAACACCGATTTACCCCCCAAGGTGATGTCCCCTGCCTGCACCGTATCCAAACCTAAAATGGCCCGGGTCAGGGTCGATTTTCCGCACCCACTTTCCCCCACCAAACCCAGCCGTTCGCCCCGCGCCAGGGTGAACGACACATCGTCCACCGCCCGCACCACACCCGGGGCGGCCAGGCCCACGCGGGGCCTGCGGTATGTGCGGGTCACACCATCCACCACCAGCAACGGATCTGGGCTTGGGGCGTCTGGCAAATCCACCTGGTGGGTCGATGCCGCCAACAAAGCACGGGTGTAGGGGTGCGTTTGGTTTTGCAAAACGTCCCCTGTGGGGCCTGCTTCCACCACGCGGCCCATTTGCATAACTGCGATGGAATCCGCGAAATCCGCCACCACCGCCAAATCATGGGTGATCATCAACAATCCCATGTCGAATTCACGCACCAAGCCCTTCAGCAAATCCAGGATTGTGGCTTGTGTTGTCACATCCAATGCCGTGGTGGGTTCATCGGCGATCAGCAGCTTGGGGCGCAAGGCGATGGCCATGGCGATGCACACCCGCTGACGCTGGCCGCCGGACAATTCATGGGGGAACCGGTCCAAGGAAATGCCGTCCAGGCCCACACGGTTCATCACATCCCGCGCCCGGGCTTTGGCTTGGCGGCGCGATTCATCTGTGTGGATCAAAATGGTTTCTGCCACCTGATCCCCCACCGATTTCACGGGGTTCAGGGCCGTCAGCGGTTCTTGGAAAATCATCGCGATGTCATTGCCACGCAGCGCGCACATCTGCGCCTCATCCATCGCCAACAGATCATCGCCGCCGAACAGAATTTGGCCCTGGACCTGGGACCCCCGGGGCAACAGATCCATCACCGATAATGCTGTCAGGCTTTTGCCCGACCCGCTTTCCCCAGTGATGGCTGTGATTTGGCCAGGGGCCACGTCCACATCCACATCGTGCAAGATATCTGTGTCCCCAATGGACAGCGAAAGGTTGCGCACCGACAGCAGGGTCATGACCGATCCACCCGCAAGCGTGGATCCAACATATCGCGCAACCCATCCCCCAAAAGGTTCAACCCCAAGACAGTGATCACAATGGTAAGTCCGGGCACCAAAGCCGTGTGGGGCGCGATGTAGAGCAGGGTTTGCGCATCCGCCAACATACGGCCCCAACTGGCCGTGGGCGGTTGTGCACCAAGCCCGATATAGGACAACGCCGCTTCCGCCAAAATTCCCAAGCTGAATTGAATGGTGCCCTGCACGATCATCAGATTGGTGATGTTGGGTAGAATGTGTTCCCAACTGATCCGCGCCTTGCCCTTGCCCGCGACCCGGGCCGCCAAAATGAAATCGCGGGACCACAAAGAAAGTGCGGCACCACGGGACAGGCGGGCAAAAACGGGGATATTGAAGATGCCAATGGCAATGATGGCGTTCACGGCCGATGCCCCGAACACGGCCGTGATCAAGATCGCAATCACCAGGCTGGGGAAGGCAAAAATCAAATCATTGCCGCGCATAATAACTTCGTCCAACCAGCCGCCCTGCAACGCCGCCGCCGTCAGGCCCAAAGGAATGCCCAACCCCATGCCAATCCCCACGGCCACAAGGGCCACCGCCAAGGACGTGCGGGCGCCCATCATGACCATGGACAACAAATCCCGCCCAAAGTGATCTGTGCCCAACCAATGCACGTCACTGGGGCCTTTCAGTTTGTTCGCCACGTCCAATTGGGTGATGTCATAGGGGGTCCAGACAAAGGACAGCACGGCCAAGCCCAGCACGATGGCGGACAACACCGCCCCTATGACAAAGCCCACCTTCATGTGCGCCGCCGCAGCCGGGGATCAACCCAGGCATATGTCAAATCCACCAGGAAATTCACCACAATCACCAAGAACACCAACAGCATCACAACGCTTTCCACCACGATCAAATCGCGCGCGGAAATGCTTTGGAAAATCAATCGCCCAAGGCCGGGCAAAAAGAACACCTGTTCAATCACGATGCCCCCCGCCAACAGGAACGAAAATTGCAGCCCCAGGATTGTTAGCACGGGGATCATGGCATTGCGTACGGCATGCCGCCACAGCGCTTGGCGTCGGGTCAAACCCTTGGCGCGGGCCGTGCGCATGAAATCTTCGCCCAGCATATCCAGCAGGGAGGATCGCATCACCCGTGCCAAAATGGCGGCTTGCGGCAAAGCCAGGGCAATGGCAGGCAACGTCAGGGACCACAGCCCCGCGAACAAACCCTTGTCCCACCCGGCAAAACCACCCGCCGAAAACCAGCGCAGGTTGATGGCAAAGATCAAAACCAAAATCATGGCGAACCAGAAATTCGGGATGGCCACCCCCAATTGCGTGGCGCCCATAACGGCAGTGTCCCCCACCCCACCGCGGCGGGATGCGGCGTAAATTCCTGCGGGAAACGCAATCGCCGTGGATAAGATCAACGCGTAAATCGCCAAAGGCAGCGACACCCAGATCCGGTCGGCCACCATCCCCGCCACTGGCGTTTTATAGGTGTACGAAATGCCAAAATCACCCGTCAGCATTCCGCTGACCCAGGCGAAATATCGAACGGGCAAAGACTGATCCAACCCCAATTCAGCCCGCAAAGCGGCCAATGTATCGGGCCGCGCATTGACCCCCAACATGAACGACGCCGGATCGCCGGGGATCACTTCGATCACCGCGAAGATCACGAACGATGCGACAATCAAAGACACGGTTAAGGACGCCAGGCGGCGCAGGGTGTAAATCAACATCAGGCTTCCAACGCTGGCGCAAATACGATGCGCCCAGAAGGAACCAAACCCGTAAAACTGCGCCCCATGACCAGCTCCGTTGGCAAATCCCGATACGCCAAATCGCCCGATGTGAACCCCATGGGGCCATACACATCTCGGTTTCCAATCAGAACGCAGCCGTCAAACCCTTGATCCGCCAATTGGGCCAATCCGTGGTTCGCCAATTTTGTGCCCAAACCCTGGCGTTGGCGGCCCGGCATCACCGAAATCGGACCCAGGCCCACCCATTTGCCAGGGCACTCCAAAGACACCGGCGAAAACGCGACATGGCCGATAATCTGCCCGGCGTCTTCCATCACCAAAGACAACAGCAAATCGCCCGCGTCCCGCAATCCTTGGGGAAGGAAAGGGTCATTTTCATCGGCAAAGGACATGGGCGCAAAAGCCACCTTCGTAAGATCGAAGATGGCTTGAATATCTGCGTCAGTTTCGGGACGAATTTTCATGGTCGTGTTGGTGCGCACGCGGCACACCATCCGTTTATTCGGACCAAGACACGCCCGTCAGATCCACCGCAGCGGTGGGCTGGTTTTCCCACAAACCATTCACCCCGGCTTTGGCCACGGTGGGCACAGCCAGCTGGAACAAGTAGCCGTTCACATAATCTTCCGAGATAATGGTCTGGGCCTTTTGCAAAATCGCTGTGCGACCAGCGGGGTCAGTGGTGCCTTCCAATTCGGTCATCAACGCTTGGAAATCCGCGTTGTCATACTGGAAGTAATATTCTGGGCGGGCATAAATGCCGATGTCGGATGGTTCCGTGTGGGACACGATGGTCAAACCGTAGTCCTTGTTCTTGAACACTTCTTCAATCCACTGGGCCCATTCAACGTTGGTGATTTCCGCGTTGATCCCCACGGCACGCAATTGCGCGGCGATGATTTCGCCACCGCGCCGTGCATAAGATGGCGGCGGCAATTTCAGCGTTGTGGTGAACCCTTCTGGGAAACCCGCTTCGGCCAACAGGGCCTTGGCCATTTCAGGATCATGGGGCGAATTGCCCAAAAGATCCACGTAGTCAGGATTATGGGGCGCGAAGTGCGTGCCGATGGGCGTGCCCAGGCCGAACATGGCCCCATCTACGATGGCTTGGCGGTCAATGGCGTGGGCCACGGCTTTGCGCACCAGGCGATTGTCAAAGGGCGGCATTTTGTTGTTGGTGGACAGAATGGTTTCCCCTTCGGTATTGCCCACCAAAACTTGGAACCGCGGGTCTGCCTGAAATTGCGGCAGGTTTTCTGGCGCTGGGAAACCAACAAAGGCATCCACATCTTCAGCCATGATGGAGGCAAAAGCGGCCGTTGGGTCACTGATGAACCGGAATGTGGCCGTTTCCAACGCAGGGGCATCGCCCCAATACGCGTCGTTACGTGACATTTCGATCCGGTCGCCCTGAACCCACTGATCAAATTTGAACGCGCCTGTGCCAACCGGGTTTGATGCGATGTTTTCAATGCTTTCAGGGGCCACAATCACCGCATCCCCCCAGGCCATGTTGAACAAGAATGCCCCATTGGGCTGGGACAGCGTGACCTTAACGGTCATGGCATCCACCACAGACACATCCGCAATGCCTGCGAACAAGGCTTTCTGGGCGTTGGTGCTGTCTTCCGCGCGGGCGCGGTCCAGGCTGAACTTCACATCTTCCGCGTCCATGGCTGTGCCATCGTGGAACGTGACCCCGGATTGCAGATTGAACGTATATGTCAAACCATCGTCCGAGATGTCCCAGGATTTTGCCAAGCCGGGCACCACGGCCCCGTCCGACATGAACCGCGTCAAACCTTCGAACACGTTGGAAT
>JAHDCP010000105.1 GCA_020629775.1 Planktomarina sp. | reverse complement strand
GCAGTTCCACCCACTGCCGGGTCCCCCGCGCCAAGGCCCGCCCGGCCCAGGCCGCCAAAATACCAAAACACAACACCACAGCGCTGTACCCGAAACTCAAGCCCCCCGCCAAAGCCAAGGCAATCAAAAAGACAGCTAAGGCCACAATGAAGAACAACGCTGCAAAGCGGCGGGTTGGGGATACATCAAGGCGGAACAGCACGGGGTCATGGGTCATGGCCCCCGGTTTAAACGCTCGGGCGAAGAAGGCAATGTCAGCGTTTGACCACCACTTCGTATCCGGGTTCTTCTGGTTCATCATCCACCATTTCCGCCGGGAAACCGGGGGCAGTGATGTCCAACCCTGTGGCATCCTCCAGGCGGCGGATGATGTTGGGGGACAATTCGCGGGGGCCGTATCTTTCGATCCCGTCTTGGAAAATCTTGATCATCAGCGGGTTCATTTCCAGGGGCACACCAGCGCGGTCCGCCACTTCTTGGAACAGGCCAATGTCCTTGGCCACCAGGTCCATGGTAAAGCTTATGTCCCTGGAACCATTAAGAATTACTTGGCTTTCGGTTTCATGCACAAAGCTGGTGCCCGATGACATCGCCAACGCTTCATAGGCCACGCCCAGGTCCATGCCGGCCCCTTTGCACACCGTTAACGCCTCCGCGCAGGTGATCAGATTGGCGGTGGCCAGGAAGTTGGTGACAACTTTCAAAACCGACGCACTGCCCAAATCGCCCGTGTGCAACACCCGGCGGCCCATCTTGGTCAGCAGGGGCAAGATGCGTTCGAACGTTTCACGGTCACAGCCCGCAAAGATGGAAATATTGCCCGTGTCCGCCCGGTGGCATCCGCCAGAAACAGGGCAATCCACCGCCGCACCGCCTGCATCCATGACCAATCCACCCAACCGCTTCACTTCCGCTTCATCGGTCGTGGACATTTCCATCCAGATCTTGCCTTCGGTCACATGGGGCAACATGGCTTGCATCACCGTGTCGCTGGCAGCGGGGCTGGGCAGACAGGTGATCACCGCGTCACAGCTTTGCATCAAGCCTTCTGGGTTGCCGCCATCGCGGGCGCCTTTGGCCACTGCAGCTGCCACCAAATCTGCGTCCAAATCATGTACCGCAAGATCAATGCCATTGCGCAGTAAACTTCCTGAAAGCTTGCCGCCCACATTTCCAAGCCCGATAAATCCAATTTTCATGAGTCTTCCTTACCCGTCGTTCAGCCCCAGTCCACTGCAGGCCTGTGCTATGTGTCGCCCCCGTTTGCGACCTGCAAACCCACCAGCTGCGCCACCATTTGCCAATATTCATCGGCCACCCCCTGCGCACTGAGCCGACCGTTAGGATCAAACCAGTTCACCACCCCAGTCAACAGCGCGATAATGGCATAGCTGGCGATTTTGGCATCGGGCACACGGAACTGCGCGGCAGACACCCCTGCCTGCAAAACAATGGCCAAACGCCCTTCATAGTCTTGGCGCAATGCAGCGACCCTGGCGTGATTGTCCGGTGTCAAATTTCGCAATTCCATATAAGATATGAACACCTCGTCGGGGCGCGGCACGTGGTACAGTATGTGATGGCGCACAAACTGTTCCAGCGCAGCCTTGGGATCCGGCGCAACGGGCAATTCATCCAAGGCCGCCAGCAGCGCCTGCATGTGATCCACCAAAAGTTGGCTTAACAAAGTTTGTTTATCGGGCACATAATTGTACAAAGCCCCAGCCTGCACCCCCACTTCGGATGCGATCTGGCGCATGGAAACGGCCGCATACCCGTGCCGCGCAAACAATTGCAACGCCGCTTCTTGGATTTTGGGACCTGTGATTTGAGAATGTGAACCAGTTTTGCGTGCCATAGCCGCAATGATTAACTGAACATGTGTTCAGATCAATGCAAACTACGCCCTAGCCGCACCCAAATTTAGTCAGCACCCGACGGTTTGACCCGATCCCTTGGATTTAGGGGCAAGCCGAAGGCTTTGCGGGCCGTCACCAAACGCAAGTCTTCTGGGTCCATTCCGATGCTTAAAATTGTATCCCGATCATACCGGGCTGCTGCAGTGTCTTGATCGTATTTGGTGCCAAACAAACGATCAATCCAGCCCATCCCGAAGCTGACATGGTACGTTGCATCATGGTCTTGGAAGTGATGGATCAAATGGCTGCGGGTTACTTTTTGCCCGAACCACCCCTTGGGAATCTTCAAATGGGCCAGGGTGTGGCAATATTCATAGAATGCAAAGGCGCTGATGGATCCCACAAACAAGGCCACACAGGCCCAAACCAAAGCGGCCGACAATCCCACAAAGGGCCACAACAGCAGGGTATGGATCGCCACTGACTTCAGACCGAACCGCACGGCGTACCAATGATCATCGCCGGTGAAAAACTCTGGATTGGTGGGGAATTCATGGTGACCCACATGGGACCGATACAGGGCATTGAAGCGGGACTGGTCAGTGGGTGGCTCGCGGTGCAACAAGAACCGATGCATCAAATATTCGACGACGAATTGAAGAATGGCACCATAAACAACGGCCACAGCAAGCCAGACGTTCCAAAACGTGATCAGCACCACCACCCCAATGATCCACAAAGGAAACAGGCGCTGCAAACTGCCCATGGCCAACAAAACTCTTAGCGTCGCGATCATATCAGTTCCCCCTCAGGCGCATGGGGCGGTCAAAACTTGGGTCTGTCAACAATAACGTGGCGTTGCGACGCGCCAAGGAATCATTGCGTTGGAGGGGCTGAACTTTGCAAGTTGAGGGCAGCAACATCTGAAAGTTTCAAAATGCCCGACACGCCCCCCCTCAAAGGTTGGCACCACACGCCAGATGTGCCGTTGCAAGTGTCACCGTTCTTCACGTGGCCACTGCGGCCCGTGGCCATGGTCAAATGGGTTTGGAATTCCTGGTTTTTGATCACCGAAAAACTGATCATCGTGGGACTCGCCTTCGTGTCATTTTATTGGTTTCAGCCCCCGCTTGAAGTGACCCAAACCCTGGCACCAGGTTGGATTGCAGGAATGTGGCTGCGCAACATTGTTTTGATGTCGCTGGTGGCGGGCGGCTTGCATCTTTGGTTTTACACCTTCACCGCGCAAGGCCAAAAACTGAAATACGATCCACGCCCTTTGATGAAAAACGGCAAGCAGTTCACGTTGGGCGGCCAAATTCGTGACAACATGTTCTGGACCTTGGGCAGCGGTGTCACAGTTTGGACCGCCTACGAGGTTTTGATGTTCTGGGCCATGGCCAAAGGATATGCGCCGATGTTGACCTGGGCTGCCCATCCCATTTGGTTCGTTGCACTATTTTTGGCCATCCCAATTTGGGAAAGCTTCTACTTCTATTGGATCCACAGATTTTTGCACATTCCGTTCTTTTACAAACACGTTCACGCCCTGCACCATCGCAACATAAATGTCGGGCCTTGGTCTGGGCTTTCGATGCACCCTGTCGAACACGTGATATTTTTGGGATCAGTCCTGGTACACTGGGTCCTGGCGGCCCACCCAATCCACATCCTGTATCACCTGCAATACTATACCCTGACGGCCGCCACGACCCACACCGGGTTTGAAGGGCTGGTGATCAAGGATGAAAACCGTTTGGCGCTGGGAACGTTCCACCATCAAATGCACCATCGGTATTTCGAGTGTAATTATGGGTCGCTTGAAATTCCCTGGGACAAACTCTTCGGGTCTTTTCATGACGGCACCACAGACGCCGATGCCAAAATCAAAGATCGCCGCAAACGGATGATGGGGGCGTAAATTCCCCCTGCCCGTTGGTTGCGCCCAACCGTGTGCCACCATATCTTCTTTCTTGTTCACCCAAGGGATTCCCATGGCGCGTTTTTTCATTTTGATGGTTCTTGCCCCGGTCGTGCTGGCCGCCTGCACGCAATTGCCCCCCATCGATGCCGAACGCCAAGCCCGGCTGGACAACGCCACATATCCAGAATTCGTGGATGTGGATCAGATTCCAGAACCCCGCACCATCGATCGCCCCGCGATCGAAGCAGACATCAGCACCCGCCTCGCCCGTGTGGATCGGCGCGCACGCCAAGTGCGTGGCCCGGTTCTAACCAGCGGCGAACGCGCCCGCTTGCGGTCCCGGCGCGCCATTGTGCGCGGCCAAGTTCTAACGGATGCAGAACGCACACGCTTGGGCACAGTTTTGCGCTGACCGTCCTTGTTTGCCCCAAAACTACATTAAGGTCTGGGACAGCGACCAAGGGTCCGCGTGGCCATATGGCAAAAACACCAAGCACGGGTGGCCGCCAGCGCCATTCGGGTGATTGCACCCCGCCGGGTCCTGTCCTACACGGGTCCGACACAAATCAACCGGAGAAACCGTCATGACTGCCACGCCATTGCGCCTTGCCATTGCTGGACTTGGAACCGTGGGGGTTGGCGTCATTCGAATGATCCGGCGCAACGCTGAATTGATTGAAGCGCGCGTCGGCCGCCGGGTGGAAATCGTGGCTGTGTCCGCCCGGTCCAAGGACAAAGATCGCGGCGTATCACTGTCCAACTTTGCCTGGGAAGATGATCCTGTGGCCATGGCCAAACGCGATGATGTTGATGTTTTCGTGGAACTGATGGGCGGCAGCGACGGCCCCGCCAAAGCGGCGTCCGAGGCCGCCATAGCCGCTGGCAAAGACGTGGTCACCGCCAACAAGGCCATGCTGGCGTTGCACGGCCAAGCTTTGGCCGAAGCGGCTGAAGATGCAGGCAAGGTCATTCGATTTGAAGCTGCCGTTGCAGGCGGCATTCCCGTTGTCAAAGCCTTGACCGAAGGGTTGGCTGGCAACGAAATCACCCGCGTTTTGGGGGTCATGAACGGGACGTGCAATTACATCCTAACCCGCATGGAAACTGCGGGCTTGCCCTACGACGAAGTGTTCAAAGAAGCCGACGCACTGGGGTTTTTGGAAGCTGATCCGAACTTGGATGTGGGCGGAATTGATGCGGGCCACAAGTTGGCCCTGTTGTCGTCCATCGCCTTTGGCACCCAGGTGGATTTTGACGGCGTTGTCTTGGAAGGCATCGGCGCCATCACCATCGAAGATATCCGCGCCGCCGCCGATATGGGATATCGCATTAAATTGTTGGGCGTCGCCCAGATGACGGGCCGTGGTTTGGAACAGCGCATGACACCGTGCTTGGTGCCCAGCTTGTCGCCTTTGGGCCAGCTGGAAGGCGGCACCAACATGGTTATCTTAGAAGGCGGCGACAGCGGCACCATTGTTTTGCGCGGTGCTGGTGCGGGCGAAGGTCCAACCGCAAGCGCTGTGATGTCCGACATTTTGGATATTGCCCGCGGCACACGTCTGGCCACATTCGGCCAACCCGCAGTGTCCCTTGTAAAAGCCAAATCTGCCAAGGCTGACACACCCGCCGCATTCTATTTGCGCTTAAAGCTGACCGACAAACCTGGCGCCTTGGCCAAAGTGGCTGCCAGCCTGGGCGAAGCCGGGGTTTCCATTGCCCAAATGCGCCAAGATGGCGAAGGCGAGGGCGTGGCGGAAGTGCTGATCGTCACCCACAAAACACCACGTGATGCGCTGGACAACGCCTTGGCCGCCATGGCCGCGACTGGTGTGATGGGGGCCGACGCCGTGGCCCTGCGGATTGAAGAGATTTAGTTAATCCAACTGTTTTATAGGTGTTAGCGCCCCCATTCTTGTAATGCGGGGGCGCGGGTTCTATGCCCAAAGCACAAATGCCAAAGGAAATTGCACCATGACCGATACTAAGGAATTCCACGACCGCGGGCTGTCTTTGTCCCTTGCCCGGGTATCGGAAGCGGCGGCACTGGCTTCTGCCCGGCTGATTGGGCGCGGCGATGAAAAAGCCGCCGACCAAGCGGCGGTAAATGCCATGCGTGACCAGCTGAACAAAATGGACATTGCAGGCGTCGTGGTCATTGGTGAAGGCGAACGCGACGAAGCCCCCATGTTGTACATTGGCGAAGAAGTTGGCAAAGGCAGCGGCCCTGCCGTGGATATCGCCCTTGATCCACTGGAAGGCACCACGCTGACGGCCAAAGATATGCCCAACGCGTTGACCGTGATTGCCATGGGCCCGCGCGGATCCATGTTGCATGCCCCTGACACGTACATGGAAAAGCTGGCCATCGGACCTGGGTACCGCGAAGGCGTGGTCACCATGGATATGTCCCCGTCTGAACGGGTGAACGCCCTGGCCTCTGCAAAAGGATGTTCAACAGATGACATTACTGTTTGCGTATTGGACCGCCCGCGCCACGAAGCCATGATCGCAGAAATCCGGTCCACGGGTGCGGCCGTCAGCTTGATTACAGATGGTGATGTCGCAGGTATCATGCACTGCGCCGAACCCACTATGGCAATTGATATGTACATGGGATCCGGCGGCGCACCCGAAGGGGTGCTGGCAGCTGCTGCGCTGAAATGCATGGGCGGCCAAATGTACGCCAAATTGTTGTTCCGCAACGATGATGAACGCGGGCGCGCCTCCAAAACGGGCATCACAAACTTTGACCGGGTGTATACCCGCGATGATTTGGTGACCGGCGACGTGATCTTTGCAGCCACCGGTGTGACCGATGGATCGATCGTATCGGGCATCAAGCGCGAAGTGGGGTATTTGACCGCAGAAACGATTTTGATGCGGTCCAAAACCGGATCTGTGCGGCGGATGATTTACCGCAACCCAGTCTAAGAGCTGTGCTGGGGGTCGATACCTCCCTAACGGGGCGGCGCTGGGTTGGCCCCGACGCTGCCACAACACGCGCGGGCGAAGCGTTGGTGCAGGCCACAGGCCTGGCCCCTGCCCTGTGCCATATTCTGGCACAGCGCGGCGTGGATGCCGCCGACGTGGACGGCTTCTTAACCCCTTCCATGCGTGATTTGCTGCCCGATCCCTTGGTGATGAAAGACATGGGCGTGGCCGGTGAACGCATTGCCGCCGCTGTCACGTCTCGCCAACGCGTGGCCATTTTTGCGGACTATGACGTGGATGGTGGCGCATCTGCGGCACTGCTGCACGGCTTTTTCGCGCACTTCGGGATCAAGGCGACAATCTATGTGCCAGACCGTATTGACGAAGGATACGGCCCCAACGCCCCGGCCATGGAAACGTTGGCCCGCGACCATGATTTGGTGATTTGCGTGGATTGCGGCACGTTAAGCCATGATGCCTTGGCTGCCGCCACCGCTGCAGATGTCATTGTGTTGGACCACCACTTGGGCGGGGAAACTCTGCCCCCAGCGGTGGCTGTGGTGAACCCCAACCGCCAAGATGAAACCGGTGACTTGGCACATCTGTGCGCCGCCGGTGTGGTCTTCATGACCCTGGTGGAAGTGCGCCGCCAATTGCGCGGCCAAAACATCGCCAGCCCAGATTTGATGGCCATGCTGGATTTGGTGGGCCTGGCCACTGTGGCCGATGTGGCCCCTTTGATTGGCGTGAACCGTGCCTTCGTGCGCCAAGGATTACGGGTGATGGGGAACCGTGCCCGACCCGGTTTATCGGCCCTGTCAGACACCGCGCGTTTGGACCGCGCGCCCGAAGCATATCATTTGGGATATGTGCTGGGTCCGCGCATTAACGCAGGCGGTCGCATCGGGGCCGCTGATTTGGGCGCGCGCCTGTTGTCGACCCAAGACCCTCATGAAGCCGTCGCACTGGCCGAACGTCTGGAAGGGTTAAACGCAGAACGTCGCGCCGTCGAAGCCGCTGTGCGGGATGCAGCTTTGTCCCAAGCGGAAACGCGGGACGTGACAGGCCCGTTGGTTTGGGCAGCAGAAGACGGCTGGCACCCAGGCGTTGTGGGAATTGTGGCCGCACGGCTGAAAGAAGCCACCAATCGCCCATCCGTTGTGATCGGATTTGACGGTGACATTGGCAAAGGCAGCGCACGGTCCGTGTCTGGCATTGACCTGGGTGCGGCGATCCAACGACTGGCCCGCGACGGAATGATTGAAAAAGGCGGCGGGCACAAAATGGCTGCCGGCCTTACCCTGACGCGCGCACAACTTGGCCCTGCCATGGAACGGCTGGGGGAATTGCTGGCCGCCCAAGGGGCAGACCAATTAGGGGCGGGTGATGTGCGACTGGACGGCGTTTTGATGCCCAGTGCTGTCACCGTTGATTTGATCGAATCATTGGACACCGCCGGCCCATTCGGCGCAGGCGCCCCTGCCCCACGCTTTGCAATCC
>JAHDCP010000104.1:6960-8348 GCA_020629775.1 Planktomarina sp. | reverse complement strand
CCAGGTTTTCAACCTGGAAAGAGGGGTTCGATTCCCCTACGGGATGCCATCGTTTAATCTCCTTGAAGTTTGAGCATTGCCTGGGTTCGATTTCACGATTGTTCTATCGTTGTAGATATGCACGCCTCCTAGTCGACCGCTTTCTTGACGGACGATTTCTCCTGCTCGGTCGATGACCCCCAAAATTATTCGCATACACTCCAAGACAATTAGTTTGTCGTCAGGACAATTTTCAAAGCGAGGATCAGCAAGAACATCTTCTAAGGCAATTTCGCCGCTTGCAATTCTGGTGAACAAAGTTTTGCTTGGGCCAATCGGAACAATTTGCCTGGAAGTCGTGGCAGTCAAAGCTCCCGCAGGAATATCACTACCAAATCGTTCTTCAATTGTCTTTCGCGCCCATTTTCTAGCGTACAAAATGGAGGCGTCTCCTGTAAGATATACTGGTTCTGCTGCAATCTTAAGAGCCAACTCTAACTGTCTTTCTTGTTTTGCGAACTTTTCTTGAAAATTCGCAACCAATACCGCGATGAGGCCGACCAGAACGGGTGTTATCAAAATCTTCCCGACAACTTCAACTCTGTCCCAAACGTCTTTGCCGGACTTTTTCTGGCGCCGGACTAACGCGCGATAATTTCGCATTACAAGAAACTTCCCTACTTCCTAAGCCGCGGGTCCAGCGCATCGCGCAAACCATCGCCCAAATAATTCACTGACAACACAGTCAGCGAGATCATAAGCCCAGGCCAGATCACCCGTTCAGGATACAGCGTCATGCGGTCCACGGCGTCATTCAGCAACTTGCCCCAAGTTGGGAAATCCGGCGGGAAGCCGAAGCCCAAGAACGACAAGGCGCTTTCTGTAATGATGGCCGTGGCAATCCCCAATGTGGCGGACACCAGTATGGGGGAAAACACGTTGGGCAAGATGTGCTGCAGGATCAGCCCACGCGGCTTGGTGCCGATGGACCGGGCCGCCAAAACAAATTCGCGTTCCTTCAGGGCCAGCACATCCCCGCGCACGATACGGGCGGTTTGCATCCAACTGGTGATCCCGATCAAGAAAACCATCAAGATGAAAATGCCGATTTCCGGTCCCAAAGTCAGGGACAGTTTTTCCCGGAACAAGACTGAGGCCACAATCACCAGCGGCAGCAGTGGCAAGGCCAAGAACAAATCTGTGGTGCGCATCAAGATCCCGTCCATCCGCTTGAAAAACCCCGCCAACAACCCCACCAGCGCACCCAGCAGAATGGAAAAGATCATGGCGGTCAGACCCACCGCAATGGACACCCGCCCGCCGTACATCAGCCGGGCCAAGTTATCGCGCGCCAGGTTGTCGGTGCCCAGTGGGTTGGCCCAACTGGTTTTGGCGCCTGAATCCCAAAG
>JAHDCP010000104.1:0-6860 GCA_020629775.1 Planktomarina sp. | reverse complement strand
TCAATCGCGGCGATAAGAAGCTGGCCGATGCCGTTCACCTTGAACACTTGTTCGGTGATAATGGCCCCGCCGAAAATCGACGGGATACCCAGGGCGATCACTGTCACCACCGGAATCATGGAATTGCGCAACACGTGGGACAAGACCACGCTGCGTTCAGACATGCCCTTGGCGCGGGCGGTGCGCACGTAATCCTGGGTCAGATTGTCCAGCATGGACGCGCGCATAAAGCGGCTGATCTGGCTGGTGATCTGCAGGGCCAAAACCATGATGGGCATGAACGATTGCCAGACTTGGTATTTAAACGCATCCCAACTGTCGACGACGTGCATGGTGTCATAAATGGACGGGAACCAGTTCAGTTGGACCGAAAAGATCACGATCACCAAAACGCCGGAAAAGAACGGCGGGATCGAAAACCCAATCATGGTGATAAATGTCCCGGCCTGGTCAAACACCGAATATTGTTTGTAGGCCGAGATGATTCCAATCGGGATCGCGATCAAAATACCCACCACATAGGCCGTGCCCACCACCCACAATGTTTGCGGCAGACGTTGAATAACAATGTCCACCACCGGGGATCTGAACTGCCAAGACAGAACGCGCAGCTTGCCTTCGGCAAAGGTGGTGCCAAACAAAGCATCGAACATGTTCAACGGCTCAATCCAGAAAAACTGCACCAGCCACTTCCAATACCGAATATAAACCGGTTCCCCCAATCCCAACGCCGCGCGCATTTTTTCACGCACTTCGGGCGGGATTGTCAGGGGTTGCTGGGCCAACGGATCGTTGGGCGCCAGATTCAAAAGAAGGAAGATCACCAAAGAGATGATCAGAAGCGTCGGTATGGCCAGAACCAATCGTCGGATTGTGAAGGTCAGCATCGGCGCCTCGGATAATTTCTTCGTTTTGGGGTGGTAAGCCGGATCAAGACCCGGCTTACCGTTTCAGTCTTGCGACTTATTTCATGCGGTACCAGTCCGCCACATTCCACAGCTCGCTGTCCCAAACGTTCAGAACAACGCCGCCCAAGCTGTTGGCGTGGGCAGACAAACGGCCACGGTGCACCAGTGGGATCAAACCACCGTTTTGCACGATCATGTCGTTCAGTTCACGGCCAATACGGGCGCGTTCTGCCAGATCAGCTGTTTTTGTCAGCTCTGCGTGCAGGGCATCATATTCTTCCATACAGAAGCGGCTGATGTTGGATCCCTGCCATTGCGTTGCTGGGCTTGGAACCGTGCCACACAACTGGTTGCCCAGGTATGCTTGCGGATCGGTGCCGTTGAACGTGTTGGCGTACATTTCCACGTCAGCATAGAACTTTTGGAACGTGTCAGGCGAACCTGGGTCCCCACCAAAGAACACGGACGCGTTGATGTTACGCAGTTCAGTGTCGATGCCGATTTCAGCCCACCAGGCTTTGATCAGGGCTTGGAAGTCCTGACGCACAGCGTTGGTGGATGTTTGGTACAAAAGCTTCATGGGTTTGCCATTGGCTTCACGTACACCGTCACCGTCTGTGTCCATGTACCCTGCTGCATCCAACATGGCGTTGGCGCCAGCAATGTCTTGGGTGTCGCACATCATGCTTTCAGAATTGAAAGCTGCCGGTGCAGGCACCACGTTACACGTGACTTTACCCGCTTGGCCGTAGCCCACTTCCACCAACAATGGGCGGTCGATGGCCATGGACAGCGCTTTGTAAACGGCTGGGTCTTGCAAGAACGGGTGTGGTCCCACAACAGACCGCTCATCTGGGCCCAATGCCGGATCAGGGTTCGTCCAGTTCAGCATGATGCGTTCCACCAGTGGACCGAAGCCCGCAACCGGTGTGCCTTTGCCGCCGGCTTGCATTTGCGCAATCACGTCTGGTGCCAATTGCAGGTTCCAAGCGTAATCGAATTCGCCTGTTTCCATAACCGCACGACCCGCAGCAGTGGCGTCGCCGCCCCCTTTGAAGGTGACCTTGGCAAAGGCAGGCTTGCCTTCTTCGCGGTACATATCATTGGCAGACATGGTGATCACGTCATTGGGGCGGAATTCGTCCACTTTGAACGCGCCGGTGCCGATTGGGCCAAAGTTTGCAGCCGTACATTCAGGGGCTTTTGCACCCATACAATCCGCAAATTGTGCGGCTTGGATGATGGGGCTTTCACCACCAACAAACGGACCATAAGGGTTCGGTGTTGGGCCTTCGAAGTTCACAACAACAGTCATGTCATCGGGTGTTTCCACCGAAGAAACGCCGCCGAATTTTGCCAACTGCGCACAACCACCTTCTGGGTGTGTACAGTAGTCATAGGTGAATTTCACATCAGCAGATGTCAGGGCGGACCCATCAGACCATTTCACACCGGGGCTAAGCTTCCAGGTGATGGAGGTCAGGTCTGCGCTGACGCCGCCGTTGCCAACGGTTGGCACTTCGTCCACCAACCAAGGCACCAGTTCGCCACTTTCATTGTAGCGCGCCAGCGGTTCAATGATCATCGAAGCACTTTCGATGTCTTTTGTGCCGCCAGACAAATACGGGTTCAAAATCGATGGCGCTTGCCAATAGATGATTTTGACTTCGCCATCGCGGCCGCGTGGGCCTTCGTGGCCGTCCGCGAAAGCGAGCGATCCCACAGCCATTGCGGCCGCAGTGCTCAGCAGAGCTGCGGTTGTTTTCATGTCTTTCTCCTCTTGGTGTTGGACTGTATCGGGGCGTCAGCCTCTATCCAGGTCTGCGCACACACGCATCCTGGCAGCATTTTTTTTGCACATGTCGTAACAAAGACCCCAACCATAGCGGACAGCCTGTCCCGAAGTCCCTGTGATTCCAAGCAAAATATTAACGACAGCGTGAATTTACCTCGGGGCAATCACCTTTGACGATAAATTGTGCATCTTTAAAACCATTGCATCGTGGGGCTTTCACCGTACACTCAAGCCATATCCACCGCTGCCAGGACCCTGCCATGCTTGATGCCCCCATTGCCCGTTTTGACAATCTGAAAGTCGAATTTGAAACCAAAGGCGGCACTGTCGAGGCGGTAAAAGGAATCAGTTTTGACGTTCACGCGGGTGAAACTGTGGCCGTGGTGGGGGAATCTGGCTCAGGAAAATCCGTATCATCGCTGTCTTTGATGCGGCTTGTGGAATTTGGCGGCGGGGCCATTTCCGGCGGTCAAGTTTTGTTTGATCGCGGCAATGGGTTGCAAGATTTGGGCAAAGCAGACCTGCGCACCATGCAAGGGGTGCGCGGCGCTGAAATTGGAATGATTTTCCAAGAACCCATGACATCCCTGAACCCGGTATTCACCATCGGACGGCAACTGACCGAAGGGCTGCGGGTTCACATGGGCATGGACAAATCCACCGCCCCTGCCCGGGCTGTGGAATTGCTGGGGTTGGTGCGCATCCCAGAACCCGAACGCCGCATGGACCAATACCCCCACGAACTGTCAGGCGGTATGCGCCAGCGCGTTGTGATTGCGATGGCCTTGGCGTGCGAACCCAAGCTTTTGATCGCCGATGAACCGACCACAGCACTGGATGTGACGATCCAAGCGGAAATTTTGGCCCTGATGAACCGGCTGAAACGGGACACAGGCACAGCGCTGATCTTCATCACCCATGACATGGCGGTGGTGGCCCAAATGGCCGACCGCGTGGTGGTGATGTGCAAGGGGGAAAAGGTGGAAGAAGGCCCGGTCACGGAAATCTTCGCCAACCCGAAACACCCTTATACTCAAACCTTGCTGGCTGCCGTGCCACGCCTGGGGGACATGGCGGGCAAATCTGCCCCTGAACCCCTTCGTAAAATGGGCGAAGCAGACACCGGCCCCCTGCCCCAAACCCACGTCAGCGACGAAGTTTTGCTGGATGTTAAAAACCTGACCACCCGCTTTCCGGTAAAGGGCGGCTTTTTGCGCCGCACTGTGGCCCAAGTCCACGCATTGGAAGACGTTTCCTTTCAAATCAAGAAGGGGCAAACTCTGTCTTTGGTGGGGGAATCGGGGTCTGGGAAATCCACGTGCGGGCGGTCAATCTTGCGCTTGGTGGAACCCACCCACGGCCAAGTGCATCTGGGCGACACAGATATTCTGGCCCTCGACAACGAAGGCATGCGCCAAGCCCGGCGCGATATGCAAATGGTGTTCCAAGATCCCTTTGCATCCTTGAACCCACAGATGAAACTGGCTGATCAGGTGGCGGAACCCTTGCGCAATTTCGGCATCGGAACCGCGTCAGATCAGCGTGAAAAAGTGGCTGCGCTGTTTGACCGTGTGGAA
This sequence comes from Planktomarina sp., assembly GCA_020629775.1. GTDB lineage: Bacteria > Pseudomonadota > Alphaproteobacteria > Rhodobacterales > Rhodobacteraceae > Planktomarina. Next base: position 2,580 of record JAHDCP010000104.1, on the reverse strand, counting down.
CTGCCCCGCAGCTATATGGAACGTTTCCCGCACGAATTGTCTGGTGGCCAACGCCAGCGCATCGCCATCGCCCGCGCCTTGGCGCTGAACCCAAAACTGGTGATCGCAGATGAAGCCGTCAGCGCGCTGGACGTTTCTGTGCAGGCCCAAGTTTTGAACTTGATGTTGGAACTGCAAGCAGAGCTGGGCATTTCCATGCTGTTCATCAGCCACGACATGGCCGTGGTGGAACGGGTCAGTCATCAAGTGGCGGTGATGTATCTGGGGCGGATCGTGGAAATGGGCAGTCGTCAAGCGGTGTTTGAAAACCCGCTGCACCCTTACACCAAAACCCTGATGCAAGCCGTGCCCGTGGCAGACCCCACCCAACGCAAGGTGGAAGATGATTTCAAATCCACCGCCATTCCATCCCCGATCCATCCCATGGATTATGATCCCGGCCCGGTGGTGTATGATGAACCCGAACCTGGGCATTTCGTAATGCAAGGCGACCACGTCCGTTGATTGGTTGAACCAGCCCTAAGGGCGCGGCTATACGGCACTGACCCTTGGTGAAAGGAACGCAGCCGGTGACCACGCCCCCATCTGGGCCCCTGCCCACGTCTGAAATTTTGGCCCAATTGCGCGCCAGCGCTGACGCCCCTTTGAACCGGGCCATGTCATCGCACCCGCAATTGTACCGTGACCCCGGCATTGCTGCGTTGGAAGATGCGAAAATCTGGTCCCAAGATTGGCTGTGCCCCGGCTTTGCCGCCGACATCCCCAACCCCGGCGATTACATCACATTTTCCATCGGCCCAGATCCCATCTTCATCGCCCGTGGCCAAGATGGCGAAATCCGCGCGTTTTCAAACATTTGCCGCCACCGCATGATGGTGATGCTGCAAGGGTCAGGCAACGCGTCCAAAGTGGTGTGCCCCTATCACGCTTGGACATACGACCTGGACGGCAAGCTGCGCGGCGCGGGCCACATGGAACGATCCACCGGGTTCAACAAGGACGATCACTGCCTGCCCGAAATCCGGGTGGAGGTCTGGCACGGCTGGATTTACGTCACCCTGAACCCCGACGCCCCGTCGGTGGCCGACAGCCTGATGGCGCTGGAACCCCTGGTGGCGCAGTTCAAACTGGGCGACTACATCCCCGTCGCCAGCCAAGACCATGTCTGGGACACCAACTGGAAGCTGTTGGCGGAAAACTTCATGGAAAGTTACCACCTGCCCACGGCCCACAAAGCCACGCTGGGGGGCTGGTTGCCCCTGGACACCGTGGAATTCCCCGACCGACCCCACGCCGCGTTCACCCATCAGATTTTCGAGAAACTCCCCGACAGCACCTATGGCGTGGCGCACCGGGACAATGATCACCTGGTGGGCCGCTGGCGGCACACATCCGTCATGCCCACCGTGTTCCCCAGCCACATGTACGTCCTGGCCCCCGACCACTGCTGGTATTTGTCCCTGCGCCCCCAAGGCGCGGGCCAAGTCCACGTCCGCTTCGGCGTGGCCATCGCCCCCGAAGTGCACAGCGAACTGCAAGGCCCCGAACGCGACGCGTGGATGGCCGAGCTGAACCAATTTTTCGACCACGTGAACGAGGAGGATCGTTTGGTGGTGGAAGGGATATACGCCGGGTCCGGGGCTGGCTTGGCGGCCGCTGGAAGGTTGAGTTGGTTAGAACGGGAAATTCACGATTTTCAGAAGTATTTGAGTGGGCGTTTGGGGTGAGAATTGCCCCAATTATTGCCGCAGGATTGATGAATCTTTTGAAAGTCACCAAACGCACAAAGGCAAGTTGGCATGATCGAAATTGACGAACTAGGGACCTGGAAAACTGATTTTGAATCGCTCTTGAACCCGATGCTCCCGCAAGAAACAATCAAAACACTACACGAAGACGATTTCGAATTTCTTGACGACCCGGGCCGCCTTGTAGTGGATGTAGTTGGGAAGGAGAAACTTGCTCAAATTGTTTACGCTTGGTTGATCGCAAAAAAATTTCGAGTGTTCCACGCAACTCGCCTTCTTCCTGAGGAAGTCGACTCAATTGAGAAAAACGGCTTGGTTCCCTTGGAAATCGCTTCAAGGCGAGATCGATTGATAAAGCTGTTTTCCCGGCATCCTGATTGGGACGAAAAACAGCAACCATTCAACTCTCTTCTGGCTAAGGCAGAAGAGCATCAACCATGGGGCATTAGAAAAGGACAAGTGCATTTCAGCTTTTCTAAGGCAGCTTGCACAGGTTTTCAGCACTACCTAAAGTTTGGATCAGAATTTGATCAAAAACTTGCTGAGGAATTGTTTCCAGATGGTTCTTGGAAAAACTTATTTGAAAAACACACTACCCCCTACCTCATACATGTCGATTTGACTGGCGCAGAATTTATTTCTGGCTCTTGTCCATTCTTGACATACCAAAATCAATTGGAACGTGGGGACTTTCCTGCTCCCGCAAGAATTTTTGTGAATGCTTGGGCCGCGAAAAAAGCCAATCTAATTGCAACCGGCGCTGAGCTTTTACAAGATCATTGCTTGATGTTTCACACCGGCTTCAAACGCGAAAAAATTCAAAAAATTGAAA
>JAHDCP010000103.1 GCA_020629775.1 Planktomarina sp. | reverse complement strand
CACGTTCACGACGTGCAGATCACCCGCGAAAGCCCCAATTACCGGATCATGTAATGACACCGGGGGCCCGCGTCGCGGCGGCAATTTCGGTTCTGGAAGATTATCTTGAAGGAACCGCCGCCGAAAAGGCGCTGACCAATTGGGGGCGTCGCAGCCGATTTGCCGGGTCCAAAGATCGTGCCGCCGTGCGGGATTTGGTGTTTGACGCCCTGCGCCGACGCAGATCCTGCGGGGGGCTGTCTGATGGCACTGCATCCCGCCTTTGGGTGGCAGCGGTGCTTAAGGTACAAGGCCAGTCTTTGGAGGAGCATTTCAATGGTGTCGGCCACGCGCCGGGCGCGCTCACCCGTGAAGAAACCGCATTGTTGGCAGGCCTACCCAGCGCAGATCCGGACTTGCCCGCGTGGGCCATGACCGATTTGGTGGAAAGCCACGGCGCAGATCAGGCCACAGCCATTGCGCAAACCTTGCAAACCCGCGCGCCCATCACATTGCGGGTGAATTTGCGCAAAGGCAGCCTGGAACAAGCTAAAGAAAGCTTGGCAGGAACTGGAATTTCATGTCGCACCACAGACGTTTGTGAAACGGCATTGGTGGTCACGGAAAACCCGCGGCGCGTTCAATCAAGTGAAGCTTATGTGTCCGGACTGGTGGAAATCCAAGATGCCAATTCCCAAGCCATTACGGCCTTGGTGCCGGTGGAACCAAATCAGCGTGTCTTGGATTATTGTGCTGGGGGTGGGGGTAAAACGCTTGCCATGGCTGGGCGTGTGCAGGCCCAGTGGTTTGCCCATGACGCGGCCCCAAAACGTTTGGCGGCTTTGGGCGAACGATCCAAACGGGCAGGCATAAAAGTTACGCAACTTGCAAGTGATGCCATCGCCCAGCAAGCACCGTTTGATGTGGTGGTGTGTGACGTGCCGTGCAGCGGAAGCGGCGCATGGCGGCGGTCCCCGGCTGCAAAATGGGACACTGCATCTTCAGACGTGGATGGCTTTAGCGGATTGCAAAGGCAGATCTGTGCGGAAGCGTTCGCGTTTGTGAAACCAGGCGGGGTTTTCGCCTATTTCACGTGTTCAATTTTCGATCGTGAAAACACCCAACAACGCGATTGGATTTTGCAGCAAATGCCAGACGCTCAAATTATCGCGGATACAGCGCGTTTGCCTGACAGTGAAGGCGACGGGTTTTACGCATTTATTGTGCGTTTTCCTAAATAAAAATCACTTTTTAACCATTCGTTAACCAGGTGTCGCGGATCACGGGGCATGACAATTCTTCGCCCGCCCGCCCGCCCGTCCATCCAAGCCTGCTTCTTTGTTCTTTGTATGATGACAGCCTTTGTCATGGTGGTTCTTGTGGGGGTATCTGCGGCGGCGGGTTTGGCCCTTGGTGCGCTTGCTGTGTTGATGTGTGTTGCCACCCAACACTGTTTGGGAACTTGGTTTGGCTGGCGACAATCACGTTGGTTTCAAGCGGCCTTTGATCACAATTCTGATGTGACCTTCACCGTTCAGGCAAACGGGACAATGGGATTTATCAACCCCGCCTGCGCAAGCTTTCTGGATGCATCCCCCCACCAAGCCACCGTTTTCGAGGTTCTTGGCGCGAAAATGGGACAAGGCGAAAGCCAAGCCCAACGTTTGATGGCGCTTGCCAAAACACAAGGGTCAGTGACGGACACGTTGTCCTTTGGGGGGACCAGTTTTCGGGTCACTGTCAGTGCGATGTCCCAACCCAAAGGGGGCACTTTGTGGCAGTGCGCATCCCTGGCTGGGATGGCGCCTGTTCCCGGGCGTGAGGCCACAGTACCCATGGCGCGATTGGCAACTGATGGCCAGATCATACAGGTGAATGGGGCCTTTGAAGATGTGTTTGGCATTCATTCCCAATCCACCAAAACACTGACCGACGGCGACAGTTTGCAGGTAAACACCCACCAAAGCTTGCGCACGGAAACGGGCAAAGACGATTTTTTGGTGATCCAAAACGGCGAACTGGAGCAGGGGGCGGAACTGTATTTCTTTGCAAGCCCCGCAGATTCAGAACGCGCCAAGTTTGACGTGGACATATTCTATAACCTGCCAGTGGCCATGTTGAAGATGACCCGCGCTGGCCGCATTTTGGCGTGCAATCGGTCCGCCACGCTTTTGTTGGGCCCGCGGTTGTCCAACGTTGCCAATTTCGATGCGGTGTTTCGCGCTGGCGAACGCCGGGCGCAAGATTGGTTGGAAGAGGCCCTGGAACGGCCGCCCGTAACCCGTTGGGATTTCTTGCAGCTGCAAACCGATGATCGCGAAGTGATTTTACAGGTGACCCTTACCAAGGCGGAAAGCCCAGGCGGGCAAGACGTTATCTTCGCGGCGTTAACAGATGTGACAGAGCTGAAATCGTTAGAAGCGCAATTTGTGCAATCCCAAAAGATGCAGGCCATAGGCCAGCTGGCCGGGGGCGTGGCCCATGATTTCAACAATTTGCTGACGGCCATTTCAGGGCACTGCGATCTTTTGCTTTTGAAACACGAAAGCAATGATCCAGACTACAGCGATCTGATGCAAATTCACCTGAACACCAACCGCGCAGCTTCTTTGGTGGGGCAACTGTTGGCCTTTTCGCGCAAACAGACGCTGCGCCTGGAAGGGATTGATCTGCGCGACAGCCTTGCGGATTTGGCGCACTTGTTGAACCGTTTGGTGGGGGAAAAGATCGATCTTGAATTGCGCCATCACCCGAAATTGCAACCCGTGCGGGCCGATAAACGCCAATTGGAACAAGTGGTGATGAACCTTGTGGTGAACGCACGCGATGCCATGCCCGAAGGGGGTACTGTGCGTGTTGAAACCGATATCGCCAGTTTTGAACGGGCAATAGAACGCGATGCAGCCATCGTGCCACCCGGGGATTATGTTATTATCCGGGTGGTGGACGAAGGCGTGGGCATCCGCCCAGACACGATTTCACGCATCTTTGATCCGTTCTGGACCACCAAGAACACCGGTGAAGGAACCGGGCTTGGATTGTCCACGGCTTACGGCATCGTCAAACAATCGGGGGGGTTCTTGTTTGTAGAAAGCGAGTTGGGCAGTGGTTCGACCTTCGAAGTTATCTTGCCTGTGGCCAGCCAAGGTGACGTGAAACCCAATCCTGAAAAGCCTTTGCCGATTGTCAGCCCACAAAACGCCGGTGAAGGGGTGATATTGTTGGTGGAAGATGAAGCGCCCGTGCGCGCCTTTGCACTGCGGGCATTGCAGTTGAAAGGATACACCGTGGTTGAAGCCGACAGTGGCGAAGCCGCGTTAGAGATTTTGGAAAACAGCGATCTGCAGTTTGATCTGTTTGTAACCGATATGATTATGCCGGGAATGGATGGACCTACTTGGGTAGAAGCCGCACAATCCAAAGATTTGACCGCGAAGGTTTTGTTTATGTCCGGCTATGCGGCGGAAAGTTTGCAAGACAAACAAAAGCGTATTCCCGATGCAGCGTTCTTGCCCAAGCCATTTTCTTTGCAAGCGTTGACCGCCACTGTTGAAAAAATGATGTCTTAGCGCGCCGCACTTTGCCAAAGGGTGAATTCATCTTCGCGCTTGCGGGTGTATCGAAACCGCGTGTCTTCGGACAATTCCAAGGGCCGGGCCGGGGAAACGTTTTTGCGGCCCAAGGAAATGGTATGTCCTAACCGATCTTCCAAAAACTTCACGGCCTGATCTAATTGTTCGTATTGGAACAAATGGTCTATTCCACCTTCACCAACACCGCCCCCCACAAAGCGGGCTTGTGAGCCCACGTTGGCAAACGCGGGCGGCTTACCTTTCATGGCGGCCAAAACAAATTCATCAAAGCTTTTGTCAGACGTCGAATTATCCTGACCCTGAAGTTGCGGGCGACTGCGGTATTTGTACCAACTGCCCAACCAATCAATGGGTTCACGTACGATTCCAAAACTTTCAAAATCTTTGCCGTTCACCACATCAAACAATGGGGCCATGAAACGGTTAAACCGGTAGACAGGCATGTGTTTCAAAACCGGCGGCGACGAAATGGCGATGTCTGCATGGGGGGCCAAGGCTGCATCAATGGCCGAAGACCCGGTCTTCGGAATCGAATAAATCACCAATTTTTGCGCCCAAAACACCAGCATGCCAGCCACCTTTCAGAAACCTTGCCCCCATAAACACCTTTTTAAGGCTTCATGCAAAATAATCAGATTGTGAAAATTTATGTTGAAATGTTCTCTTTTTGGTCCCATACCGTGAAATAAGAACAAGAGGCGAACATTTCGGTTTTCAAGCAGCGATTGCTGCCCCAGGCTGGGTGTGAAATAAGGAGAATAAATCATGGCAACGGCAGACCTTTTACAAATGAAATCAAAATCCGGCGATCGCCAAAAAGCATTGGACAGCGCATTGGCGCAAATCGAACGTCAGTTCGGTAAGGGCTCCATCATGAAACTGGGCGATGAAAACGCCATCCAAGAGATCGAGGCCACATCCACAGGATCCTTGGGCTTGGACATCGCTTTGGGAATTGGCGGTTTGCCAAAGGGCCGGATCGTTGAAATCTACGGCCCTGAATCATCCGGCAAAACTACACTGACCTTGCATTGCGTTGCTGAAGAACAGCGCAAAGGCGGCGTGTGTGCGTTTGTTGATGCGGAACACGCGTTGGATCCCCAATACGCCAAGAAATTGGGCGTGGACCTGGACGAATTGTTGATTTCCCAGCCAGACACTGGCGAACAAGCGTTGGAAATCACAGAAACGCTGATCCGGTCGGGTGCGGTGAATATGATTGTGGTGGATTCCGTTGCGGCCTTGACCCCGCAAAAGGAATTGGAAGGCGACATGGGCGACAGTGCCCCTGGTTTGCAAGCGCGTTTGATGTCCCAAGCCATGCGTAAACTGACCGCTGCCATCAGCCGGTCTAACTGCATGGTGATCTTCATCAACCAAATCAGAATGAAAATCGGCGTTATGTTCGGGTCCCCCGAAACCACAACCGGTGGCAACGCGTTGAAATTCTATTCCTCTGTTCGTTTGGACATTCGCCGCATCGGCGCTTTGAAGGACCGCGACGAAGTGGTGGGCAACGCCACACGTGTGAAAGTGGTGAAAAACAAAGTGGCACCACCGTTCAAAGTGGTGGAATTCGACATCATGTATGGCGAAGGCATTTCCAAAATGGGTGAACTGCTGGATCTGGGTGTTAAAGCTGGGATCGTTGAAAAGTCTGGATCTTGGTACAGCTACGGTGATGAACGCATCGGGCAGGGGCGTGAAAACGCAAAGACCTTCCTGAAGGACAACAAATCTGTGGCTTATGAAATCGAAGATAAGATTCGTGGCGCACATGGTTTGGATTTCGACATGCCTGAAGTTGAGGTCAAGGCGGTCCAAAAGGACGATGACGACAACGTTGTTGACATCTAATCCACCCAAAATTGTGATTTTGAACGCCCTGGCAGTGCCGGGGCGTTTTTATATGGCGTGGACAGTCCACGGGTGGGGCGCTATCTGAGCATAAACGCTAAAGAATTAAGGCCCGCCCATGCCATCGCTGAACGACATCCGATCCACCTTTCTGAACTATTTTGCAAAGCAAGGGCACGAAGTTGTGGCGTCCAGCCCGTTGGTGCCACGCAACGACCCGACGTTGATGTTCACAAACTCTGGTATGGTGCAGTTTAAGAACCTGTTCACTGGGGTTGAAACCCGTGATTATAACCGTGCCACCACGTCCCAAAAATGCGTGCGGGCCGGGGGCAAACACAACGATCTGGACAATGTGGGTTACACAGCACGGCACCACACTTTCTTTGAAATGTTGGGCAATTTCAGCTTCGGGAATTACTTCAAAGAAGATGCGATCCCCTTTGCTTGGAACTTGATTACAGGGGAATTGGGTATCCCCAAAGAAAAGCTGTACGTCACGGTTTACCATACCGATGATGAAGCCGCCGACATCTGGAAAAAGGTGGGTGTGCCGGACGACCGTATTATTCGCATCGCCACCGACGATAACTTCTGGCGCATGGGGCCCACTGGGCCGTGTGGGCCATGTACTGAAATTTTCTATGACCATGGTGACCACATTTGGGGTGGCCCTCCCGGCTCAGCGGAGGAGGACGGCGACCGTTTCATCGAAATCTGGAACATCGTTTTCATGCAAAACGAACAGTTCGAAGATGGCTCCATGAAAGCCTTGGAGATGCAATCCATTGATACCGGCATGGGGTTGGAACGCATTGGCGCACTGCTGCAAGGCAGCCACGATAACTACGACACGGACTTGTTCAAAGCCCTGATCGAAGCGTCTGCTGACGCCACATCTGTGGACCCATACGGCGACCAGAACGTGCATCACCGGGTGATTGCAGACCACTTGCGGTCCGCGTCGTTCTTGATTGCCGAAGGGGTGCTGCCCTCCAAAGATGGGCGCGGTTATGTGCTGCGGCGGATCATGCGCCGCGCCATGCGCCACGCGAACCTTCTTGGCGCCCAAGACCCCGTAATGCACCGTCTTGTGCCCGCACTTGTGGGGCAAATGGGAGCGGCTTACCCTGAATTGGTGCAGGCACAATCGTCCATCACCGACACATTGTTCCAAGAAGAAACCCGGTTCCGCACCACATTGGATCGTGGGTTAAAGTTGTTGGAAGATGAAGTCAGTGGCTTGGCCAAAGGCACCGCTTTGGACGGTGCCACTGCGTTCAAGCTGTATGATACTTTTGGGTTCCCACTGGATTTGACCCAAGACGCCCTGCGCGAAAAGGGTCTGGAAGTTGACACCGATGGCTTTGATGCCGCCATGGAAGAACAAAAATCCAAAGCCCGCGCAGCTTGGTCAGGATCTGGCGAAATGGCGGATGACACGATTTGGTTCGATGTTGTTGATGCAAACGGCGCCACAGATTTCTTAGGTTACGATACCGAAGTGGCTGAAGGTCAAGTGGTGGCCTTGGTGGCTGACAAAGCTTTGGTGGACAGCGCGGCCAAAGGCACCAAAGTGCAAATCGCCCTGAACCAAACGCCGTTCTACGCAGAAAGTGGCGGCCAGGTCGGGGACACCGGCATTTTGAAAACGGTCGATGCCACTGTGAAAATCACAGACACCCGCAAAACGGCAGACGTATTCATTCACATGGGCGAGGTTGTAGAAGGCACCTTGACCAAAGGGGCCGCTGCGGAGTTGATCGTTGATCCCGCACGCCGCAGTCAAATCCGGGCCAACCATTCTGCCACCCACCTGTTGCACGAAGCGCTGCGGGGCACGTTGGGGGATCATGTGGCCCAACGGGGGTCTTTGAATGCACCCGATCGTCTGCGGTTTGATTTCAGCCACAACCACGCCGTGTCTGTGGAAGACTTGGCCTCTGTTGCTGCGGAAGTGAACACATACATCCGCCAAAACGCAGCCGTGGACACACGGATCATGACCCCCGATGACGCGCGCGCCTTGGGCGCCCAGGCGTTGTTCGGGGAAAAGTACGGCGATGAAGTGCGCGTGGTGTCCATGGGCACGCAAGCAGGGTCCGGTAAAGGGGCTGCTGGTGACACATATTCTTTGGAACTGTGCGGCGGCACACACGTGGCCCAAACGGGCGATATCGGCGTGTTCGTCATTTTGGGCGATTCAGCCTCATCCGCCGGGGTCCGCCGGATCGAAGCCCTGACGGGGGCTGCGGCCTTTGACCACCTGCAAAGTCAGGATCAAAAATTGGCAGATGCTGCGCTGACCTTGAAGGTCCGCGCAGATGAAGTGTCGGCGCGCGCTAAAGAACTGTTGGATGAACGCAAAGCGTTGCAGACGGAGGTCGCGAATTTGCGCCGTGAACTCGCCATGGCAGGCGGTGCGGGTGACGCGCCAGCGGCTGAAGACGTGAACGGTACGGCGTTCTTGGCGCAGGTTTTGTCAGGTGTGACGGGCAAAGACTTGCCGGCGTTGATTGACCAGCACAAATCCAACATGGGATCAGGCGCCGTTTTGTTGATTGCAGACGCCGACGGCAAAGCGGCTGTTGCTGCCGGTGTAACCGCCGACAAAGCGGGCGATGTCTCGGCGGTGGATTTGGTGAAAGCTGCTGTGGCGGCCCTGGGCGGCAAAGGCGGCGGGGGCCGTCCAGAAATGGCCCAAGGCGGTGCCAAATCTGTCGACAATGCGGATGCTGCCATCGCGGATGCCAAGAAACTTCTGGAAGGATAAACCCATGCCAACAGCCCTTTGGATTGCCCTGGTGGATGTCACCGACGATGCCAAAATGGCGGCCTATGCCGGGCCTGCTGTCCAAGCCATCAAAGCTTTCGGTGGTGAATATTTGGCCCGTGGTGGCAAATACGTGCAGTTGGACGGACAAGACCGTTCCCGCAACGTTGTGATCCGCTTCCCATCTTTGCAAGCCGCGCAAGACTGTTTCAATTCAGATGGATACCAAGCAGCTGTAAAAGCTGGGCAGGGCGGGTTTACCCGCGATCTTGTCATTGTCGAAGAACTGGATGCGCCGATTTGACGTTCCGATGACCTGTTGAAAAGAAAAAAGCCGGGCTAATGCCCGGCTTTCTTTTTATGCAGATCGTGCAGCCCGTTTGCGTTCGTGGGGGTCCAAGTGGACCTTGCGCAGACGGATGGCATTTGGCGTCACTTCCACCAATTCATCGTTGTCGATGTAGGCAATCGCTT
>JAHDCP010000102.1 GCA_020629775.1 Planktomarina sp. | reverse complement strand
TCGTGGTGTAGCCCCACAGGGACAGGCCGGCGAATGCGATGGCTGTCACCAAGAAGGTCTGGGTGATGGAGTACCCTGTATAGCGTACCAAGATGGAACTCAGCGATAGTCCGATCAGGGCTGCGAAGCCGTAGAAGAAGACTTGGGTCGCTGCAGCAGAAGCGTTTCGCATCACAGCGCCGAACCCGAAGAAAAGGATAGCTAGTGGTGCAAAAGCAATAACCCACCGCATTGGTGATGTCCAAATAGTGGCACCGAATTGAGTGAGAAAAACTTCTTTTCCGCTGCGCAATTCGACAATTGCGTAAGCGGCGTCTTCAGTCGTTGTGGCCAAGCCTGCAAAGGCCCAGGCCGCAGCGGCGGTGATCACCATGCCAATGGACATGGTGGCGTATACTTTGTTCATGTGGGCCCGGAGACCCGCATCAACTGCCGCGGACTGTGTGCCGGTCTGCGCGGTCATTGTGTTATAGTCTGCCATATCTAACCTCCGAATGGGCTGAGGGTCCAAATTTCCCTTGCACCAATATTGATGCACTTGGACCTTTTTTCAAGCCAAAGACTTTATCAGAAAGTTGCGATATTTTCGTTTTTTTACTGGCGTTTGCCTGTGTTCAGCCAATGGGCTGGAACATTCCATGGCGCGCGTGCGCTTTCGGCTGCTTGGTCGGCGCGGGTTAGACCCAAATCTGCCAATGCAGTTGCGTCCAAAGCGGCCAAAGCCCGGCGTTCGGCGCGTACTGCCAACATCATCTGAAAGATTTTGCCAAAAGCAATGTTTGGACGCTGGGATTGGGCAGATGTGTGAAGAAGTGTGTCGGCCATTTCGATCTCCGATTCTGATGTAAATTATGTGAATGATGTCTTGTGATGATGAATAGTCTTGACGAGGCGATAATAAAAATGAATGTTTGTGAGTGGATACATCACGGATATTGAAATGAAGCGAAATCTGGATATGGCAACGCTGCGCAGTTTCACAGCAGTAGCGGAACAAGGTGGCGTCACACGGGCGGCTGCCAGTTTGCATTTAACGCAGTCGGCTGTGTCCATGCAGATTAAGCGGTTGGAAGAGCAGTTGGATATGAAGCTGTTTGAAAGACATAACCGAACGCTGAGCCTGTTACCGGCTGGGGAACAGCTGTTGAGTTATGCGCGTCGTATTCTGGAAATGAATGACGAAGCTGTATCGCGTCTGACGGACGAAGCTTTTGAAGGTGAACTGACCTTGGGCGTGCCCCATGACATCGTTTATCCCAGTATTCCCAAAGTTTTGCGCGCAGTGGCGACGCAATTCCCACGGTTAAAACTGAACCTGGTGTCGTCTTATACGTCTGCGTTGCACGAAGCATTTGGCCGTGGTGAATGTGATTTGATCCTGACCACAGAACAAACCCTACATAAGGGCGGCGAAACGTTGATTGAACTGCCCTTGGTTTTTGTGGGTGCGCCTGGTGGATCAGCTTGGCGAGAACGGCCTTTGCGATTGGCCTTTGAAAACAGATGTATTTTCAGGCCCCGGGTGCAATCGGCGCTGGATTCTGCAGGTATTGATTGGAACATGGCCGTGCAATCCAAAAGCACCCGTACGGTTGAGGCGACCGTCAGTGCCGATTTGGCGGTCCATGCGATGATTGCTGGCACCATGCGCGGTGATTTGAACATGGTGGAACACGGCGGGGCATTACCTGATTTGGGAATGCAAAAGATCAATCTTTACACGGGTGCCGGTTGCACTGGCCCGGTGGCGGAGGGGGTGATTTCATTGCTGCGGAATGAATATGTCAAATTGGACATACCCATTGGTCATGCGGCTTGATGCGTTCTTGGAGAAACTTGGAACACGCTTGCCGCGAAACACCTTAATCCTGCATGGAAATGACCACTTTGCCCGTAGATTTGCGTTGTTCCAAAAGATCCAGCGCGTCCAGCGCTTTTTCAAACGGGAATATGTGACGTACCTTGGGGGATAATTCGCCCCGGTCCACCATAGCAAAGATATCTTGCAAGCTGGCCAACACTCTGTCCGGCGCATATGATAAGACTCCGCCCCAGTAAAAGCCTTGCACCGTTAGGTTCTTAACCAGCAAAATGTTTGCTGGAATTTGTGGGACGTCACCACTGGCAAACCCGATAGCCAAATATCGCGCTTCTGGGGCGCAGGCACGCAAGCAGGGTTTGAACAGATCCCCACCAACGGAATCATAAACAACACTCACACCGCCCAAGGCTTTCAGCTTATGGGTCAGTTCGGGATCTTCGCTGTCGATGGTTTCATGGGCACCCGCTTTTGTAGCGATGGCCAATTTGTCAGCGCCACGTGCAATTGCCACAACCTGCGCCCCTATGGCAGCGCCAATTTCTACGGCAGTTAACCCAACGCCGCCTGCAGCCCCGGTTACCACCAGCGTTTCACCGGGTTGTAGTCTGGCCCGGTCCGTCAGAGCTAAATGGGAAGTGCCATAAGCCACCAACAATCCAGCCGCTTCAACATCCGGCAGGGCGTCAGGTACTTTCACACAGCGCTGGGCATCGAAAACACCATGGGTGGCAAAGCCGCCAGAGCCCGCAAAAATGGCCACCCTGTCCCCCACTGCCAGGCTGGAAACGCCTGGTCCGACTTCGGTAATGCGCCCGCAAAGTTCCAGGCCAGGGGTGAACGGCAGGGGCGGCATTTCCTGATATTTGCCGCGAATCATTAGTAAATCAGCGAAGTTCAATGCGCACGCAGCGATGCGTACGGCAACTTGACCTTGCGTCACCTTTGGGGGCGACATGTCTAAAAGGACAGGTCTCTCGCCAGGGTTGTTTACACGATATGCCTGCATGGCCCGGTCCTTCCCGATTTCTGATCACAATTTATGCAAAAATTGGCCGTTGTCACGACTGTGATGATTGCGCTCACCTTATGCGTGTGCGCTTCTGCTGTAAGATGTATCGTGTTGAAAAATATACACAAAAAAATCCTGCTCAATATTTCAGCCCAAAAAAGTAGAGCCAAAAATTTGCATTTCTGATGCAATATTTTTTGATTTCCCGTTTTTAGCGTTCGCTTTTTCCATGGTACAACACCAGCAGTTGAGTTGGGGCCGTTGTGTTTATGCCCCGGAGCGAAAGACAAAAAGGAGTTCGCGTCAAATGAAACATCCAGTTGATGTGCATGTGGGGAAGCGCATTCGGCATCGCCGGTGGTTGGTGGGTATGACCCAACAACAATTGGCCGAGCAGGTCGGCATCAAATTCCAACAGATCCAGAAATATGAAACAGGCATGAATCGCGTCAGCGCATCACGGCTTTGGGACATTTCTGAAGTGTTGGGCGTGCCGGTCAGCTTCTTCTTTGAAGGGTTGAATGCTGCCAATGGTGCTGAAGACACCACCACCAAAGACTTGTTGGCTGACAAAGAAGCCTTGGATCTTGTTCGGTCTTACTATGCGATGCCCGAAAACCAGCGCAAACGCTTGTTTGAACTGGCCCGCGTTCTCAGCGACGTGGCATAACAATTCGATTGGCCGCTTGCTGTTGCGGCCGATGACATTTAGTTGGGTGGTGCAGCCTTTGGATTGGAACCGCCCATGGCTTTTTCTAAGACAGATATTCACCACCTGACTGCATTGGCATGCAAAGCTGCCGATGCTGCAGCCATAGAAACGCTTGTGCACTTTCGGACGCGTGGTTTGGTGGCTGATAACAAACGGGACCAAGGGTTTGACCCCGTGACGGCAGCCGATCGTGCATCGGAAGCCGCCATTCGTGGCGTTGTTACTGCTGCCCGTCCGGGAGATGCAATTTTGGGCGAAGAAGAAGCAGGCCGGGATGGCACCAGTGGTGTTGTTTGGGTGATCGATCCCATCGATGGTACACGCGGGTTTATCAGCGGCACCCCGACCTGGGGCACATTGATCGCCGTGGGGGACGCAGACGGTCCGCAGATCGGAATAGTGGACCAGCCTTATATCGGGGAACGCTTTATCGGCACACCGCAGCAGGCATATATGCAACGCGGTGATATGCAAACACCCCTGGCTGTCAGCGCCGTGCAAGATTTGTCTGACGCCATAATCTTTACCACATTTCCAGAAGTCGGCAGCACGGATGAACGCACCGGGTTTGAAGCCGTGGCTGGCCAATGTAAATTGGTGCGCTTTGGGATGGATTGCTACGCCCATGCGTTGGTGGCCGCTGGCCACGTGGATTTGGTGATAGAAGCGGGGCTGGCGGCATATGATGTTCAAGCTCCCATTGCTTTGGTGCGCGCCGCAGGCGGCATTGCCACGTCCTGGTCTGGCAAGGACGCCCACAACGGCGGCCAGATGATCCTGGCCGCGACCCCAGAATTACACGCTGCTGCGTTGAAAATTTTGGAGCCTTACGCCTATGACTGACTTAATCATTCAAAATGCAGACTACGTTGTTACCATGGATGGTGACCGCCGTGTTCTAGTGGGGGCAGACGTACGGGTCAGTGGCACAAAGATCATCGAAATTGGAATTGGATTGGATGCTGAAGGGGCGGAAACATTGTCTGCGCGGGGCTGTGTGGTAACACCCGGTTTGGTAAACACGCACCACCATATGTACCAAACCCTGACCCGCGCTGTGCCCGCCGCCCAAGACGCATCGTTGTTTGGGTGGTTGCAAACGCTGTATCCGATTTGGGCACAAATGTCCGCCGAAGACGTGGCCACCGCCACACAAGTGGGGATGGCAGAACTATTGTTGTCGGGTTGCACGCTGACATCGGACCATTTGTACTTGTTTCCAGGGGGCACTCGCCTGGAAGATACAATCCACCGTGCCACAGATATTGGCATTCGGTTCCATGCCACGCGCGGCGCCATGTCCATCGGGGAAAGTGTTGGTGGGTTGCCACCAGACAGTTTGGTGGAACAAGAACCGGCCATTTTAGATGACATGATCCGCGTGATCGACGGATGGCACGACCCCAACCCTGGGGCCATGACACGGGTTGCTGTGGCGCCTTGCAGTCCGTTTTCTGTCAGCCGCGAATTGATGCGCGACGCTGCCATTCTGGCCCGCGATAAGGGTGTGATGATGCACACCCATTTGGCGGAAAACGACGAAGACATTGCATATTCGCTGGAAAAATTCGGGTGCCGTCCGGGTCAATACGCCGAAAACTTGGGCTGGGTGGGGAAAGATGTTTGGCACGCCCATTGCGTGAAGCTGGATGGGGCAGAAATTGATTTGTTTGCCCATACACGTACCGGCGTGGCTCATTGCCCGTGTTCCAACTGCCGCCTTGCGTCGGGGATCGCCCCAGTGCGGTCAATGGTGGATACAGGCGTGCCTGTGGGCCTAGGCGTGGATGGATCTGCCAGCAACGATCGCGGCAATCTGATGGCCGAGGCGCGCCAAGCCATGTTGTTGCAGCGTGTCACTGGCGGTGCCGGGGCATTTTCGGCCATGGACGCATTGGATTTGGCCACCCGAGGTGGGGCGCAAGTTTTGGGCCGGGCAGATGATTGCGGATCACTGGAAACAGGCAAATGCGCTGATTTGGTGCTGTGGGACGTATCCGACATCGAAAGTGCGGGGTCGTGGGACCCGGCTGCCCTGGCACTGGCTGGGCCCGACCGCGCGCGCGATGTGTTCGTAAACGGCCGCCGTGTGGTGGCGGATGGCCAATTGGCCACGATGGACCAGCGCCAATTGGCCGCCCGGCAAAACGCAAATCTGGCTGCCTTGATGGACCGAGTTTAAGGCGCCAGGAGCGTTTATACTTTCTGGCCGCTTACCCATACATCACGTACAGCGCGGTCATCACCCATCATGATGGTGGGGAAAACCGCTTCCCAAATGGTGTTTGCCCGCGCGGCCCGTTGGGCAATGGCTGGTGTTGATGACAGATCCAAAATCACCATGTCGGCTTCATACCCTGCCGCCAAAGTTCCGATTTTGTCATCCACATGCAGGGCTTGGGCACCGCCCGCCGTGGCAGACCACAACAATTGCATGGGGTGCAATGCCGTTTGGTCCCGCAGCATCGCTATTTCATATGTAGCGGCCATGGTGCGCAGCATAGAAAAGCTGGATCCTCCACCCGTGTCTGTGCCCAAGCCAACGGGGACGCCGCGTGCGGTTAATCCAGCCACATCGCATAAGCCCGATCCGATGAACGTGTTGGATGTGGGGCAGTGGGTGATGGCCGCGCCAGCATCGTCCAAGGACGCGACTTCCCGCTCTGTCAGATGGATGGAATGGCCATAAAGTCCCCGATCCCCCAACAAGCCGTGCTGTTCGTACACATCCAAATAATCCAGCGCGTCGGGAAACAGGTCCTTTACCCAGGCGATTTCTTGGGGTTGTTCTGACAAATGGGTTTGCATCAAACAATCGGGATGTTCGGCCCATAACGCGCCCAAAGCATTCAACTGATCGGGGGTCGATGTGGGCGCAAATCGTGGTGTTATGACATAAGATAAACGGTCCACCCCGTGCCACGCGTTCAGCAAGGATTTGCTTTCGTCATAGGCGCGAAGAACAGTGTCAGTAAGCCCATCGGGGGCGTTGCGATCCATGCAGGTTTTGCCCGCAAAGGCACGCATCCCACGGGCTTGGGCGGCGCCCATGAATGCTGTCACAGATTCGGGTGCACTGGTGGCGTAACTGCACATGGTGGTAACGCCGTTTGAAAGGGCCAAATCCAAATATCTGTTCGCAATATCAAGGGCATAGTCGGGGTCTGCCAAACGCATTTCTTCGGGGAAGGTGAATGTATTCAACCAATCCACCAAGGTCTTGCCCCAGCTGTTGACGATGGCTGTTTGGGGGTAATGGACATGGGTGTCCACAAAGCCCGGTAAGATAAGATCATCGCCGTAATCCGTGATATCAGCATCGGGATGGGAGGCAGTCAGTTTGTCAGCGTCCCCGACAGCTAAGATCGTTCCATTTTCCACCACCACTGCGCCGTGTGTAATGTGGCTGAAAGCATCTGCCCAGGGAATGGTGAATGGATTTGCTGTCCATCGTAGTGTCTGGCCTTTTAACAGCTTTTTCATGGGGTTCGCCTTCTTTTGCCCAAGGGTTACCTTGTCACGCAGAAGGGGCGGACGTAAAGCCAATGTCATGACAGACACTTACCAAGACCCGCAAATCAACTTGGAACCCATCCGCACCGCTGGTGTTCTTGCCGCCGTTGAGGCGCAAGATGCGTTCCGCCTGCACGAATTGCTGGACCCATTGCACCCCGCCGACGTGGCGGACTTGTTGGAACAAATAAGCGAAGCCCAACGGGCCGACTTGATGTCCTTGTGGCAAGGCGCCGTCGACGGCGAGGTATTGTCGGAACTGGATGAAAGCATCCGCGAAGATGTGATCGACGCCATGGAACCCGCCGCTTTGGCCGAAGCGGTGCGCGATCTGGAATCAGACGACGTGGTGGACCTGGTGGAAGACCTGGACGCAGCGCACACCGAAACGGTTCTGGATGCCCTGTCCGATGCCGACCGTGCTGTTGTTGAACAGTCGTTGTCCTATCCAGAAGACAGTGCCGGCCGTTTGATGCAGCGCGAAGTGGTGATGGCCCCTGACCATTGGACCGTCGGCCAGGCCATTGATCACCTGCGCAAGCAGGACGATTTGCCAGAACAGTTCTATCACATGATTTTGGTGGACCCACGGCTGAAACCCACGGGCTATGTCACCTTGGGGCGGCTTTTAGGGGCCAAACGAGCCGTTTTGTTGGCTGATTTGGCGGAAGACAGTTTCCGAACCATCAAAGCAGATGAACCCGAAGAAGACGTGGCTTACGCGTTTAATCAGTATCACCTGATCAGTGCCCCTGTTGTAGATGCCGAAGATCGTTTGGTGGGGGTTATCACCATCGATGACGCGATGATCGTGTTGGATGAAGAACATGAAGAGGACATTCTGCGATTGGCCGGGGTGGGCGAAGGGTCTTTAACGGACCGCGTGGTATCCACCACCAAGCGGCGGTTTCCTTGGCTGGCTGTGAACCTGGTCACGTCCATTTTGGCGTCTTTGGTGATTGCCATGTTTGAAGATGCGATTTCCGCTGTGGTGGCCTTGGCCGTTTTGATGCCGATCGTTGCATCCATGGGCGGCAACGCGGGCACACAGTCGTTGACTGTAGCAGTGCGGGCCATTGCCACCAAAGACTTGACCACAGCAAACGTTTGGCGCGTGATCCGGCGTGAAGTGTTGGTGGGGCTGGTGAACGGATTGGCCTTTGCCATCGTCATGGCCATCGTGGGGATAATCTGGTTTGGATCCCCGATGTTGGGGGTCGTGCTGTTTTTGGCCATGGTAATTAACATGGTGGTGGCCGGGTTTGCGGGAACCGTTATTCCCGTGATCTTGGACAAGTTGAAAATTGATCCGGCTTTGGCATCTGGGGCCTTTGTAACCACAGTAACGGACGTGGTGGGCTTCTTTGCGTTCCTGGGATTGGCAGCGGTGATGTTATTATGAGCTTGGAAAATCGAAAGTCAGAGGCGCGCAAAGCGGCGTTTATTCGCCGTAAAGTTGCATTTACCGAACAAAGGCCCGGGGCCTGTGGAAAACTTTCGGAAGTTCTGGCGGGCCAACGCGGGGTGGCCGTTGCGGGCTTTATGCCAATCAATACAGAGATCGATCCAACCCCAGCCATGGCAGAAGCAGCCGCCCACGGCCCTGTAGGAGTGCCCGTAATTCAAGCTGCGGCTAGGCCTTTGGACTTCGCTTTGTGGACACCGCAAACACCCATGGTGGCAGGCGCCTTCAAAGCCCAAATTCCTGCTGAAACTGTCTGGATGGTGCCGCAAATAGTAATCGTTCCGCTGGTGGCGTTTGATCTTGCAGGGGGGCGTTTGGGGTA
>JAHDCP010000101.1 GCA_020629775.1 Planktomarina sp. | reverse complement strand
GTCTTTCAATTTCAAAGAGCGTGAGACAAAACAAACCAGGATGCGCCGTATCTTCTTGGCGCGCCCCACCTGAGTAATCTCTAAATTTTCTTCCGTCTCGTTGGCGTTGACCTTGGCCGCTGCCCCGTCTGGCGTCCCGTTGTGCGCCTCAGCGCCGCCGGTGAGATGGGGTTTACGGTTAGTGGTCAGAACCCGCAAGTGGTTTTTTCAAGAAAAACGCATTTTTCTCGAATAAACTGAAAAGCTGTTTGTTTTCAGTGTGTTGGCGAGTTCATTTTCTTTCGAAAACCCTTCTTGCCATCTCTATGTTCAGGACTTCACTGCTCCGTCTGCCCTATATTTTGTGTTATACACCGACTTATACACAATCTCCTAAGGATTTTTGCCAAATCAGCCTGAATCGCGCGGCGATTCACCGGCCCAAATCGGAATCAATCGGGGCTGATTCATCTGAATCGGCGACTCAAACTCTAAAAATCACTGATTCAGTCGCAAATATTTTCAAAATTGTTGGGTGAATCGGGTCTTGGGCCTGATTTCACACCAACGGATTCGGATTTTTCGAGTGATTTGGCCAAATACAGCGATTCAAATCGTGGTTTTGGGACAGGGCAGCGGCCGAACGTTCAATTGAACTGGTTCCCAACACTAAATCCTGCCGATGAGACGAGACCAAATAGAAGTCTTTATATAGTATCAGCCCACAGTCCGCGGATTGCAGACCCATTGGGATCACGTTGCCTGCGCGCGACGGTTGGATTTCTTGAACATAGGTAAGCGTGTGGCCAGGAATGCCAGAATGACCACCATGTAAATCAGCGGTTCCACCTGAAACCCCTTGGACAGCATGATGAAGTGCACGCCCCCCAAGATCGCGGCAATATAGGTCCCCTTATGAAGTGTCCGCCATTTAGGTCCCAACTTGCGCACGGAAAGATTGTTGGATGTCAAAGCAAGCGGCAACAAAATGACAAACCCCGCCATGCCCACTGATATATAAGGGCGCTTTACAATGTCGGTCCAGATTTGGCTGACAATCCCCACATCCAACAACAACCAAACCAACAGGTGCCCCAATACATATACAAAGGCCATGATCCCAATGGCGCGGCGAAACTTCACCAGGTTGATCTTTGCAAACCGCAACAGCGGTGTAATGGCCAACCCCACGATCAAAAGCTGCAATGCGATTTCACCCAGTTCACGTTCCAGAACATTAATGGGTTCTGGGCCAAGCCCGCCTGTCAATCCAAGATAGAATGTATAAAGACCAGGAATGGGCAGTACTATATATATAAGCCACGCTGGGACTTTGCGGGTCGCTTGATTGATCTTCTGGGCCAACATGGGGAACCCCTTTCTTTTGCTGTATATAAGATAGCGGCCCC
The DNA here is from genome assembly GCA_020629775.1 of Planktomarina sp. Classification (GTDB taxonomy): domain Bacteria; phylum Pseudomonadota; class Alphaproteobacteria; order Rhodobacterales; family Rhodobacteraceae; genus Planktomarina. Next base: position 7,525 of record JAHDCP010000101.1, on the reverse strand, counting down.
TTTGCCCCCTTGGCATCCCCCCTCACACCCTTGTTCCAAGTGTTACAGTTGCCAGGCGAACCAAAAAGAAAAAGCGCACCCGTTTGTCAGATGCGCCTTTGGATTTGGGTTGTGGAATATGTTCAGAAGTAATCGTTCAGCGGTTTGTCCGCATACAAGCCAGCAACTTCATTTTCATAGCCGTTCAACATGAGTGTCGGGATCCGCTTTGCAAACAACCCGCCGCCGATCACGCGTTCTGATGCTTGGCTCCACCTTGGGTGATCCACCTGGGGGTTCACATTGGAATAAAATCCGTATTCGCGGGCATTGGCATCATTCCAGCTGGTGAACGGTTCTTCATCGGTCAGAGTTATGCGCACGATGGATTTGATGGACTTGAAGCCGTACTTCCATGGCACCACTAATCGGATCGGCGCACCGTTCTGGTTTGGCATGGGTTTGCCATAAATCCCGGTCGCCATCATGGTCAGCGGATGCATCGCTTCGTCCAACCGCAACCCTTCGCGGTACGGCCAGTTCAACGTTTGGCGACGCACGCCGGGCATTTGTTCGGGACGATTCGCCGTTTCAAAAGCAACATACTTGGCGCCAGATTGAACCCCAGCCTTTTCCAAGATGTCTTTCAACTCAAAACCGTTCCAGGGCACGATCATTGACCAAGCTTCAACACAGCGGAACCGGTAGATACGTTCTTCCTCAGTCAAGCCATCTGTCAGCTGCGCCACTGAAAATGTACCTGGATTATCCACCAACCCGTCGATGACGATTTCCCAACCATCGGTCACCAAAGTATGGGCGTTGCGTGCAGGGTCACCCTTACCTGTGCCGAATTCATAGAAGTTGTTGTAAGACGTGATGTCTTCGAACGAATTGGGCACCAATTCTTCGTCTTGACCGAAAGCTGCACCACCGATGCTGCCCAGCGCCGCAGTCCCCATCATGCCTTTCATTAAGGCCCGGCGGTTCAGCCACATATGTTCGGGCGTTACGTCAGCGGGGGTTAGGGTATTTTTCCAGCGATAAGCCATGGGAAGTCTCCGGTTGGGTTGATCCAGATGTAGCGGCCAGACCCGCCCCCGCCAAGGCACAGGATTTCACCTTAGCGCCAGCGAATTGAAACATTAGTGTTTGGGATAAATCTGCGCCATTCCCCGCGTCCGCCCATTATCTTGAACAATCCGAACATGGGCGCGGCCGATTTTGCGCGGTTCGGGCACGCCCACGGAATGGGCAATGGTTTCCACCTCTTTCGTGATCTTTTTGGCGTAGCGGGCGACCTTCTTATATTTGTCTTCCGGTACCAGACCTTTTTGAAAACGCGGATCGTGGGTTGTGATACCTGTGGGGCAGGTGTTCTTGTTGCACTTCAGCGCCTGGATGCACCCCAGACTGAACATAAAGCCCCGGGCCGATGTCACGAAATCAGCCCCTGCCGCCAAGGCCCAAGCGATATCGCCGGGGTTCACCAATTTGCCGGACGCCACCAAGCGGACCCGATCGCGCAAACCGTATTCGCGCACCAAATCCGCCACCAATGGCAAAGCTTCACGAATGGACATGCCCACCAGATCCATCAACGGCATGGGTGCGGCACCGGTGCCCCCTTCCCCGCCATCGATGGTGATAAAGTCAGGGGCTGACTGCGCGCCGCGCTTGGCAATCACTTCAAACAATTCACGCAGTGCATCTGGATCGCCCACAACCGTTTTGAACCCGACGGGTTTGCCGGTGACTCTGCGAATATGGCATATCAGATCAATCAGATCATCGAAGGTGTCCACTTCTTCATGGCGGTTGGGGCTGATGGAATCCTTGCCTTCTGGAATGCCACGAGTTTTCGCAATTTCCGGGCCCACTTTTGCCCCCGGCAAAATCCCACCTTTGCCCGGCTTGGCCCCTTGGGCCAATTTGACCTCGAACATTTTCACCTGTGGCAAGGCGGCCATTTCCACCAACTTGTCATCGGACAATTTTCCATCTGCATCGCGGACGCCGTATTTGGCAGTCCCGATCTGGAACACAATATCAGCCCCTCCTTTCAAGTGGAATTTGGACAGACCGCCTTCGCCGGTGTTCATCCATATTCCAGCTTCTTTGGCACCACGGCTTAACGCCTCTACCGCGGGGGCAGACAAAGCACCGTAGGACATGCCTGAAATATTCAAAATCGACTTGGCTGCATATGGGGTTTCGCAATCTGGCCCTATTATAAGGGGCTGTGTTTCCGCGAATTGATCTTCCAATGGGGGGAACGCCGCGTTCACAAAAATGGGCGTCCCTGGCACGGACAGGTTTCGGGTGGATCCAAAGGCAACAGTGTTGGATTTGCCTTGGGCTGCATGCTTAATCCAATCCCGCTGGGCGCGGTTGAACGGCAGTTCTTCGCGGTCCATGGCAAAGAAATACTGGCGAAAAAACTCCCCCAGGCTGGAAAACAAATACCGGAACCGCCCGATCACTGGGTAATTGCGCCGGATCGCATCTTCGGTCTGCATCCGGTCAATAACAAACAGCACCAGCGCCACCAAAACACCCACACCAACAACGAATATAAAAAGAAGCGCCAAGAATTCGGCCACGTAAATCGTGCTGTTTAACATTTCCTGCATGTTGCCCATGGGTTTCTCCAGTTTCGCTTATGTGTTGGTCTTCTGATCCGCTGCCCGTTGCAAGCCCCGATCCGGTGCAACTGACACATGCGTGAAGGCCCGGGTTTCTTTTTCCCAGCAATGCGGTAGCTTTCCCTAAAACTTCTAGGGGGAACTGCGTGAAACAAACTGCCATTGTGACAGGGGCTGCCCGGGGCATTGGGCTGGCAACCACGAAACTGTTTTTGGACCAAGGCTGGAACGTCGCCATGGTAGATTGGGATGAGGCCGAATTGACCAAAGCCCAGTCTGGTTTGGATAGAACCGTTGTCCTGAACATGGATGTTTCCAACCCCCAAGACAGCGGACGCATCATTGCGCAAACCGTTTCGGCCTTTGGTCAAGTGGATGCGTTGATCAACAATGCTGGCGTGGCAGACTTTGGGCCGATCGAAGGCACGGATTTCGAACGCTGGCGGCGGGTGATGTCTGTTAACTTGGACGGGGTGTTTTTGACCAGCCAAGCCGCCATTCCCGAATTAAAGAAAACCAAGGGTGCGATTGTGAATATCGCCAGCATTTCGGGCCTGCGGGCCAGCACATTGCGGGTGGCTTATGGGACATCAAAGGCTGCTGTTATCCACTTAACCGAACAACAAGCCGCTGAATTGGGGGAATACGGCATTCGCGCCAATGCCGTGGCCCCTGGCCCTGTTCGCACGAAATTGGCCATGGCAGTGCATACCCAAGACATAATTGATGCCTACCACGATGCGATCCCCCTGAACCGGTATGGAACGGAACAAGAAATTGCCAATGTGATTTGTTTTCTGTGTTCAAGTGCTGCCAGTTATGTGACCGGGCAATTGATCAGCGTGGATGGCGGGTTTGAAAGCACCGGGATTGGGCTGCCTGCCTTGCGGGGCTGATTATTCCACTTCATCTTTCAATGGTCGGTTCATCACATCCATAATGGCCTCATCCACGGAAATTCGGCCCTCCACCAAGGCCGCCGTGGTTTCAGTAAACGGCAAGTCCACACCGTGTTTTGCCCCCAGTTCCAACGCCGCTTGGGCGGTTTTTGCGCCCTCAAAAGTGCCCGTGTCCGGCGCGCGGCCTTGTTCCCCCAGGGCGAACCCATAACTGAAGTTGCGCGAAGACTTGGAATGACAGGTCAACGCCAAATCCCCCAGGCCGGATAATCCACCCAGTGTTTCAATCTGCGCGCCCATGGCCAAACCCAGCCGGGACATTTCGCCAAAACCGCGCGTCATGATGGCCGCTTGGGCTGATGCCCCAAGGCCCCGCCCCGCCACAATACCGCAGGCGATGGCGATGACATTCTTCATGGCGCCCCCAATTTGTGCGCCGATAATATCAGGGGAATAATATGTGCGGATCACATTCCCCGCCAAGGCATCCCGCCAAACGCGCCCTTGTTCTGGATCTGTGCAAGCCAGGGTTAATCCTGTGGGCCGGTTGGCCACCACATCCACGGCAAAGCTGGGCCCGGTCAACACCCCCACGGGATTTTGGGGGGCAACATCCGCCAGGACCTGTGATTGCAAAGCTTGGGTTCCGCGTTCCACCCCTTTGGACGTGATGATCAACCCTGTGGTTGGGGCGATTTGATCTGCAAATCCCGACACCACGGCACGGGTGGTCTGGGCCGGCACCGAACAGATGATCAAATCCGCTGCCGGTAAATGCGCACCGGTTATTCGCGTGCACCCATCTTGTGTAGGGCCATCGTTGCGACCCCAAATTGTTACAGCGTGGCCCGACGCTTGAAAATGGTGCGCAAGGGCAGACCCCCAGGCACCGGCACCCAATACAGTAATCTTCATGGCTTAAAGCTGGCATGGGGTGCGTCGCAACTCAAGCCTTGCAATGCACGCCAGACCCAGTGAATGTTTAACCATGACATTTTACGATGACCTGGAAACCCGCTCCGCCGATGCGCGCGCCGCATCTTTGGCAGATTGCCTGCCCGCACAAATCGCCATTGCACAGGCTTTGCCAGGGTATGCATCTTTGGCTGGAATTGATGCCGCGCAAATAACGGACCGCAGCGCGTTGGCGACTTTGCCGGTGCTGCGCAAATCGGGTTTGGGGGCAGCCCAAAAGGCCAACCCACCGTTCGGGGGTTACAGCAGTGGTACCCAAGAATTTGCATTCCAATCGCCCGGCCCCTTGTATGAACCCGGGCGCACTTTGGATGATTGGTGGCGGTTCGCACGTTTCCTTCATGCCCTTGGCATAGGAAAAGGCGACATTGTTCAAAACTGTTTTGGGTATCACCTTACACCAGCGGGAATGATGTTCCAAAATGGGGCGCACGCTGTAGGGGCCACTGTATTCCCAGCAGGCACCGGCCAAACCGAACTGCAAGCCCAAGCCGCCCATGACATTGGGTGCACGGCGTATGCAGGTACCCCCGACTATCTTAAAGTGATTTTAGAAAAGGCCGATGAAATGGGCCTGGCTTTACAAATCACCAAGGCAGCTGTGGGCGGCGGGGCTTTGTTCCCCAGTTTGCGTGATTGGTACAAAGATCGCGGCATTGATTGCCGCCAGTGTTATGCCACGGCTGATTTGGGCAACATCGCCTATGAATCGCAAGCCTTGGAAGGGTTGATATCAGATGAAGGTGTGATCATCGAAATTGTCACCCCTGGCACTGGTGATCCGGTGCCTGAAGGCGAAGTTGGCGAAGTGTTGGTGACCGTCTTAAATCCCGACTACCCGCTGGTGCGGTTTGCCACCGGAGATTTGTCCGCCGTTTTAGCAGGGGAAAGCCCCTGCGGACGCACCAATATGCGGATCAAAGGGTGGATGGGGCGCGCCGACCAGACCACAAAAATCAAAGGCATGTTCGTACGCCCCGAACAAGTGGCCGCTTTGGTGGCAAAACACCCCGAAATCACCCGGGCCCGGGTTGTTGCAGGCCGGGATGGCGAAGCTGACACCATGACTGTGCGGATTGAAGGCGATGCCGCAAACACGGGGGCTTATGCAGCGTCGGTGGCGGATACATTGAAACTGAAAGGCACGATCGAGGTTGTGGCGCCAGGTGGCTTACCTGCCGATGGTATCGTGATCGAAGATACGCGAACCTATGATTGATTTGCCCACTCACAAATCCATTGTGGGCACAGGCCAACCGGAGAAGGAAATAACATGAAAAAAGCAATTTTAGGTTTGGCAACAACCCTGACAATCGCAGCAAGTTCTGCTTTTTCGGCGGACACCGCAATTGTCGTGATCAACAGTGACTATCATTCTCTTCCGGATACGCGATCTTTCCGGCCTTTTTTGAACGCCCGTGATATATTTAAACGCGCTGGGTTTCAGGTATTTTTTGGCACCAACCAGTCTTACGGTGATATGGCATCCAGGGTACGCGAAGCGGAAAAAGCGTTAAAACCCGGTGACCAACTGGTGGTTTTGTTGGCAGGCCATTTCGCGACATTGCAAGGCGACAGCTTTCTTCTTAGTCCCGCTGTGCGCGCCACCGATCGGCACCTGGTGGGAAGCCAAGGCCTGGCTGTTAACTCCCTGCTCAGCCTTGCCAGCGAACATCCTGGGCAAGCGATTGTTGCACTTGCGTTCGATCCGGACGTGAACTTCCCAACATCCAAAGGTATTACACAAATCCCCCAGGCCAACCCGGTCCCGGAAGGGGTTACGTTGGTGAAAGGGAACGCAAAAACCATTGGTCAGTTTTTTGATTTGACCATCACCGGAAAGCGGGTGATGGACGTGGACATTGCGGCAGATGCGTCCGGTGTTGAAGCGTCTGGTTTTTTGCCGGGGGCCCCGTTTGGATCAACGTCCACAACAGTCAGCGAAGCTGAAAAGGAACTATGGGCATTCGCCCAAGAAATCGACAGCCCAGACGCCTATCAGATTTATCTTAATCGGTATCCTGAAGGCGCGTTTTCACAAGATGCCAAAACGCGCCTTGCGGATTTGCAAGAAAGCCCGGTGGAACGCGCTGCACGGATTGAAAAAGAATTGGGGTTAATCAGACCGCAGCGCCGCAAAATTCAAGATGACCTGACAGTTTTGGGGTACGATACTCGCGGTATTGATGGCGTTTTTGGCCGCGGCACGCGCCGGGCCATTGCAGCATGGCAACGCGACAACGGGTTCCCTGATACGGGATACCTGACCCGCGACAGTTGGCAAGCCATCACCGATTTGGCCATCCCGGCACGGGCAGAAAAGGAACGGCTGGAAGCCGAAAAAGAAGCAAATCGTTTGGAGGCTGATCGCGCGTATTGGCGTGAAACCGGGCGCGGGCGTTCCGAAGCCGGGTTGCGGGCGTACCTCAAACGATACCCCGAAGGCATTTACGCCGAAATTGCCCGTGAACGTTTGATCGCCTTTGAACCACCCAAACCTGTCGGACCTGCGCCCGCCATTATCGCCCGTGACCGGGCAGAAGAAAGGAAAGTGGCAGGAAACCCCATCGCTGGGCTGTTGGTGGAACGGGCCATTCGCAACGCCGGCTTCAACCCTGGGCGCATTGACGGTGTGTTTGATGACAAAACCCGCGTGGCCATCAAGGCATTTCAAGAAAGCGAAGGATTGCCCCCCACAGGGTTTGTGGGACGCCAAACCTTCAATCGATTGTTAGCCAGCCAATAATTCAAAACAAAAGGCCGCAAAAAATGCGGCCTTTGCTTTAACAATCGTGTCGATCTTAACCCTGGCGGGCTTTGAACCGACGCTGTGTTTTGTTGATCACGTAAACACGGCCTTTGCGACGCACAATACGGCAATCGCGATGGCGGCTCTTAAGAGAGCGGAGCGAGTTCTTGACCTTCATCAGTCTTCTCCTTCATCCATCGGGCCGCGGTCAGCCCTTAGTTTCCTGGTGCGCACGACTGGGATCGAACCAGTGACCCCTTCGATGTCAACGAAGTGCT
>JAHDCP010000100.1:6669-9035 GCA_020629775.1 Planktomarina sp. | reverse complement strand
TTCTGTGGCGTGTATTTTGAACGCCAAACTTAAACGAAAATCAGATGCTATCTCGCGAATCTTTATTGTCGCATTTTCAGGATTCCAAGGCTCTTTCATTGAGGAATGATGTATCACTGTGATACATGACGTCAATAGGGTCAAAAGATGAAAAATCTGTGATGGCCCCGTTCTTTGCCCTCAAACGCCGGATTTAGGCAACGACAGAACGGTTCCACGTAACTCCAACATCAGCGAACATTACCTGACGGGGCTTCGCAAGCCGACCTGGCCAATAACCAAGGTGGATGAACAAACCCAAGTTGACGTAACGTAACAACGCCTCAAAGGGGGATAATTAGGGGGATATAAAATATTCTCTGTCGGTTAACCAACTGATTTTAAACATTAATTTCCAAAAAACTGGTGCGGGCGGTGGGACTCGAACCCACACGGGCATACGCCCTCCAGATTTTAAGTCTAGTATGTCTACCATTCCATCACGCCCGCAACAGGCCCGCTTGGCCTAGCCTTTCTTTTTCAAAAGGGCAATCGGGGACGTCACAGTTCTTCGCCTGGAATCTGCAAATACCGCTTTTCAGGGGACCATGGGTTCAAAGCGACCGATTTAGCGAACTCTATTCTGGCCAAATCCATTTGCCCAAGCGCCATGTGGGTCAGGCCCTTGCCTGAAATGGCGCCCAAGTGGCGTGGCCGCAAGGCGATGGCGCGTTCAAGGTCCGGCAATGCCAATTCAAATTGACCCGCCAAATACCGAACAAAGGCGCGTTGATTATGGCCCTCTGCGTAGTTTGGGCAATACTCCACCAGTTGGGTCAAAGCACGATCAGCCCCTGCCAGATCCATATCCAACCGCAGCGCCATCCCAGTGTTCAGCATGTCTTGTGACAACCCATCCGGTGCGCGCAGCCATTGATCCCAAAGCCCTTGGGTGATCGCTTGGGCCACTTGTGGGGTGGGCGCGGACAAAAGCTGCAAGTGCAACCTGTCCAGCATATTCCCGATGGGTTTGTTGGCAGGGCACACTTGCGCAAACGCCAAAGAAGGCAGGGCACAAAACGCGGCAACAAGAAAAAGATGTTTCATACCCTAACGGTGGCACCAACGAGCCTGAAGTCAAGGGTTGACCTGGGGCGGGCCAGATGTGCCACATAGCGCATGTTTCCATTTCGCGACCATAACCCGTCCCGCCGCACGCCATTTGTGACCTATGCCCTTTTGGCGGCAAATATCCTCGTGTTCCTCAGCTATTTTCCATTCTTGGATGGCACGCGGGGCCTGGGAGTTTTTTATCAAACCTGGGGCATGATTCCTGCGAACATCAGCCAAGGCATGGATTTTCAAACTCTGATCACCTGCATGTTCTTGCATGGGGGGTGGATGCATTTGATCGGCAACATGCTGTTTTTGTGGATCTTCGGCGACAATATGGAAGATGCGTTAGGCCATGGGCCATTTTTGGCGTTCTATCTTTTGACAGGGTTGGCGGCGTCCGCAGCCCAGATCCTGTGGGAGCCCGGATCGATTGTGCCCAATGTCGGCGCATCAGGGGCCATTGCTGGCGTGTTGGGGGGGTACCTTCTTTTGTACCCTAAAGCACGCGTTGACGTGCTGCTGATCTTCATCATCATCTTTCGCATTATCACTGTTCCGGCTTGGATTGTGCTGGGGCTGTGGTTTGGCATTCAGGTGGTCAGCGGGTTTGCCGTCAGCACCACCGGCGGTGGCGTGGCGTATTGGGCCCATGCCGGGGGCTTTGTTGCCGGGGTCTTGGCGGCCATTCCCTTTTGGTTGGGCAAAGATGGTGTCTCGTTTTGGCGGCGAACTGACTATCATCCACCCCATCCAGAAACACAGTATCGCAGATCCAGCATTCCTTTGGTGAAACGGAAATGACCAAAGTCACCTGCCATTGCGGTGCCGTTGAATTGAAGGTGGCTTTACTCGATGGGCTTAAATCTGCATGCAGATGCGATTGTTCTTTTTGCATGCGGCGGGGTGCGGCGGCGGTCACTGTCGCCAAACACGCGCTGAACGTAGTAAAAGGCGCAGACAATCTGGCCGAATATACGTGGGGCACCCACATCGCGAAACACTATTTCTGCAAAACCTGCGGCATTTACACCCATCACCAACGCCGCATGGACCCTGACGAATATGGGGTCAATCTTGCGGCGATCGAAGGAGCCTATGTGCCGGACCATGACCCCATCGCTTGGGTCGACGGGATCAACCACCCGTCGGATGCCAAATCAGGCTGATCTGACAATCTTTGCCAAGGGGCGGAACATGGGATCATTGGCGCAAATAACTGTGCCGTCTTCCATGATGTCCCCATCTGGGTTTATGGGCTCGATAAATCCACC
>JAHDCP010000100.1:0-6569 GCA_020629775.1 Planktomarina sp. | reverse complement strand
GGGGCGTCTCCGGGTTCGGTCAGGGGGCGGCTATACGCTTGCAATCGGGGCTTGCCAAGGGCTGCCCGTCATTCACCCGCCGCGCTGCAACTTCAAGGGCTCACTGCGGGCAAGGCGCAGCAAATGGGCCATGAACGGCTTGGTGGTGTCTTCAACCCGCGTGGCTGCGTATAACCGCCGGGTGACGCCCGTTTTGGTCAGGGGTCTGGTGACATAATCCGAATTATAACGCACCTCACGAACCACCCAATCTGGCAAAACAGCAACCCCGCGGTTCGACGCCACCAAAAGCAAGATAACAGCCGTCAATTCCACTTGGCGCACCGCGCGGGGTTCCACTTTGGCGGGCATTAACAATTGGTTGAACACATCAAGCCGCGGGCGATCCACCGGATAGGTGATCAGCGTTTCTTCCCGAAAATCTTCTGCTTCCACGAACTCTTTTTGGGCCAAAGGGTGACTGCTTGAGGCGACGAAAACCGGCTCATAGTCAAACAACGGGTTGAATTCGACGTCCGGCAAGTCTTCTGGGTCAGAGCTGACCACCAAATCCACCTCCTCGCGCCCCAAGGCAGGCAGCGCATCAAAAGCAAGCCCGGGGCGGATATCAACATCCACGTCCGGCCAGGCTTTGCGGAACGCTTCCAACACAGGGAACAGCCATTCAAAACAGGCGTGGCATTCAATTGCGATGTGCAGACGCCCGGATTTTCCAGCTTGCAGGGCGCGAAATTCGTCCTCGGCGGCTTCAATTTCCGGCAAGACACGATTGGCCACTTTTAACATGCGCTGGCCCGCACTGGATAGTTTTAGGGGCTTGGAACGGCGCACAAACAAATCCATGCCCACCTGATCTTCCATGGCTTTGACTTGGTGGCTCAATGCAGATTGGGTCATGTTCAATACATCCGCAGCACGGGCCAACCCGCCTTGCGCGTGAATGGCACGAACAGCGCGAAGGTGTTTGAGCTCCAGATACATGTTGAAATCCCTTCATATAAACCATGCAGAACATGAATTGGATTAAAGTTTAGCATCGCATCATCATGCAAGCAACGCAGGAGACCACCATGACCCCACGCTTTTCGTTCGAATTCTTTCCCCCAAAGTCTGTTAAGGCCGCCTTTCGGTTGGCGTCCAGTGTGGACACACTAAAAGGGTTCAACCCAGCGTTTATGTCTGTGACCTGCGGCACTGGGGGCGGCTCCAATGCGCTGACGCAACAAACAATCCAAGCGGTGGCGCAGCAAACCGCCTGCCCCGTGGCGCCCCATATCACCAGCGGCGCTGCCACGGTTATGGATTTGAAATCCCAAGTAAAATCCTACGCCAAGGATGGGATCACCACGGCTTTGGCATTGCGCGGTGATGCGGGTGCCACCAAAAGCACGCCAGTGACAGATCTGGTGCGCACTTTGGCCACCAACGGGATTGCGCCGATTGTTGCAGCGTATCCCGAAACCCATCCCAAAGCCGCCAGCCCATTGTCAGATTTGGATGCCCTTAAGGCCAAGCAAGACGCCGGTGCCACTGCCGCGATCACCCAATTCTTTTTCGAGGCTGACATGTTTTTGCGGTTTCGTGATCGGTGCGTTGCCCATGGGATCACGCTTGATCTGATCCCCGGCATTCTGCCCGTCACGGATTGGGCAGCCACCCAACGCATGGCTGAAATGTGTGGCACAACCATTGCCCCGGATTTGGCAGAAGGGTTTGCCCGCGCAGACCGTGAAAACCGCGCTGCACTGATGGCCACCGCCCAAGCCTGTGAAATGTGCGATACTTTGCATAAAGCAGGCGTCGAAAGCTTCCACATTTACACGTTAAACAAGGCCAGCATCCCTGCCGCAATTTGCGCCGCCATGGGATCAACCTATGACATTCCGTTGCGCAAAGTAGCTTAACCTTTTACAGTAAGGCCCCAACGATTTGGGGCCTGACCATGTTTGCAAACACCATTGAAGACCTGCCAAACAAAGACACGGTTTTGTCGATGTCCGGTTTGGAATTCATGCAAGCAATTCTAAACCAATCGATTCCAAGCCCGCCCATTGGACAGACCATTGGTTATGACCTTCACGCCGTTGAAGACGGCATGGTGGAATTCCGTGGCACGCCAGAGTTCAATTCAACAAACCCCATGGGAACCGTGCATGGCGGTTGGTACGGAACATTGCTGGACAGCTGCATGGCCTGCGCCGTGATGACCAAAGTTTCCAAAGGATCTTGGTACACGACATTGGAATTCAAAGTGAACATCACCCGCAACTTGCCATTGGGCACCTTGGTCAGCGCGCGCGGCGTGGTTCAACACGCGGGGCGCACCACTGGGATAGCCACGAGCGAGTTGCGCGGCGTTAACGATGGCAAGTTGTATGCCACCGGATCGACCACCTGCATTATTTTGGCTGGCTGACAGACCGCCGCACAACCAAACTGTCATGCAAAGCTTCTGATGGGTCCGTTAACATTTTGCGCTTTTTGCGCGACAAGAACAGCTTTTGACTTCCCGCCCACTGCCCGACACTGGGTCCGTGGGCATCTGTCGGGAACCCATCACGCCAATCGGGTGGCAACACCAAACCCTGGGTTTCCATTTCGGCCAACATCCAAACCAAAGGTATGTTCGACAAAGGCCGTGACGCCAAATTAGAACGCACCTGCCCCCCCACCGTAGCATGATTACCTGCAAACCACATTTGCTGCATGGTTCCTTGCCATGACGGGTCCGTTCGCCATTTCACAGGCGCATAGGCCACCCGCCGTTCGTCCGCAGCAAGGGCATGAAATCCCGCTTTTGTGGACGGACCCAAAAAGGCGTTGTGAAAACTGTGACGATGTTCAAAGGCCCGCCAAATCAACGGCAACCGGATCCCAAGGGCTTTGACGGTATCGAACACACCAATGGCTTGTATCGGCACATGTTCGTGGCACCAAGCGGCACGGAATTTGTGCGCCGCATCGCTTTGCGGGTTTTCGCGGTAATGGCGATACGCCTGGCGGATATGGCGGGCCGTGGCATGGGCTTCGCGCACAAGGCCCACATGTTCCATAACCCCTGCCAGCGACCGCACGGCATAAGCCCCCCGCGAAAAGCCAACAAAAAAGATACGATCCCCCGGTTCATACCAATTGGCCAGCGCCCCATAGGCCGAGATAATTTTTTGATTGATCCCTTTGCCCGTCAGAACATCAAATCCCGATCGCCAATCAGGCATCTGAATGCCAGGCTGATAGTGAACCCGCAAGTCTTTGCCGCTGATGGTTTGCAAGGCCTTATAGATCAAACCCGCGTTCGTTTCATGGCCGGCTGTCAAACTCGACAATGTGCCATCCATGATTATCACAATTGTTTTGCCCTCTGTCGCACCAGGATCCAGCCCACAAACTTGGGGGGTGTGCGCGCGGACCCAACGTCGCCAAAATTTTCCAATGAATTGCACAGGACCGCACCGGTTTGTTCAAAAGCGTTGCGTCTGACGTACCCCGAAACAGCAAGCTGTGCGAGACCCCAAAGAACGCACCGCAATCACCAGGCCAAATTCTGTGACGAACGTCGCAAACAGGCAGGACAGCTGGCCGAAATCCAATGTTTCTTTTTTGGTGTTAGAAGAAGGGCCCACCATGATCACATTGCGCGAAAACAGCTTACCCCAAGATGCGGCTCAGGCGTATTGGGATGACGGATATTTGTTTCCAATCGAAACGGTCGGCGCGCAACAAGCTGCCTTGTGGCGATCTGAATTGGAAGCCGCTGAAAAAGCGTGGCTGGACAACGGACTGCCCCGCCCGTTGATGACATACAAACGTGTAAACGCCCATTTGGTCATGCCGCTGGCGCACGAAATCGGCACACACCCCGCGATTTTGGACGCGGTTCAGGGGGTCATGGGACCAGACATCATGCTGTATTCGGTCGAGTTTATGACCAAAGAAGCGCACAGCCAACATATCGTCACCATGCACCAAGACCTGGCCTATTGGGGATATGGCGAAAGTGATGGAATTTTGACGGCTTGGCTGGCGCTGTCACCGGCCACCAAGCAAAGCGGCTGCATGGATTTTGTGAAAGGGTCGCACAAAAACCAGATTATACCCCACACCGACACGTTCGATGAAAAGAACCTGTTGTCGCGCGGCCAAGAAATCCAAGTGGATGTGGCAGAACATGACAAAGTTTGCGGTGAATTGGCGCCGGGACAGATCAGTTTGCACCATGGCTTGATGATCCATGGCTCGGGCCCGAATGTTACTGATGATCGCCGGATTGGCGCGGTTTTGCGGTACCTGTCCCCCCATGAAAAGAAACCAGGTGGGTCCAAGGACTACGGCTTTCCGGCACGCGGCAACTGCGACACTGGCAATTACACGCTGACCCCTGCCCCATCTGGATGGTTTACAGACCAAGACATGGCGCTTTACGAAGAGGTGCGCGCAGAACAAGCCAAGGTCATGATGGCAGGCGCCCAAGGACAAGCAGAGATGTACACCTAATGGACAAAGTGAAATTCACCGCCATGGAAGATGGCGACCAAGAAGACTACGAATTTTTGACCGAACACGAGGTCGAATACACCAAAGGAACGGCAGATCGTTTGTTAAAGGCGCTTGTATCCTTGGACGAAGGGTTGTCCGGATACCAAATCACGCGTTTGGGGCATTCCTTGCAATCAGCCACCAGGGCCGAACGCGATGGCGCTGATACGGATTGGATTGTGGCAGCACTGCTGCATGATATCGGTGATATTTTTGCGCCTTATAACCACGATGAATACGCAGCCACCATTTTAAGGCCCTTTGTGCGCGAACAATGCACTTGGGTCGTGGAAAAGCACGGCGACTTCCAGATGATTTATTACGGCCACCACGTGGGCGGCAACCAACACAAACGGGACCAGTACAAGGGGCATATCTATTTCGATGATTGCGTCGACTTTTGTGCCCGTTGGGATCAAGCCAGCTTTGATCCGGAGTATGAAACACTGCCGTTAGACCATTTTGCAGAACGGGTGCGTGAAGTGTTTGCCCGGACACCCTATGATCCGAAAATTGTTCGACCCGGCCAACGTGAACCTTTGGTGATGTGATCTCATTGCGCAGGCCGGTGGCCTGCATCTGATTTTGGCAGGCCCCTCGGGGCCTGCGGTTGCCTGCGGCGCGGATATTTTCACAACAATGATGAGGGCCGCCTTTTCCTTACCCAGGGGATTGGGTACAGACGGGTCAAATTCTTGGATGGTGACCCAGATGGCTTTAGGAAAATACGACGCAAGTGAAGCAGAGACGCGGATTTACGCGGCTTGGGAAAAAGCTGGGTGCTTTAAAGCTGGGGTGAACGCCCATGGAAAGAACGCCACGTCCACCTATGCGATAATGATCCCGCCCCCGAACGTGACCGGTGTTCTGCACATGGGGCACGCGTTCAACAACACGTTGCAGGATATCCTGGTACGCTGGAAACGGATGCAAGGGTTTGACACGTTGTGGCAGGCAGGCACGGACCATGCGGGCATTGCCACACAGATGGTGGTGGAACGCCAGCTGAACGCAGAAGGCAAAAAACGCACGGACTTCAGCCGCGAAGACTTTCTTGCAAAAATCTGGGCGTGGAAAGAACAGTCCGGCGGCACAATTGTCAGCCAACTCAAACGCTTAGGGGCATCTTGCGATTGGGATCGCACCGCGTTCACCATGGCTGGGGCCGCGGGTGACACGCGCACGGGGCATGAAAATTCGCCGAATTTCCACGACGCGGTAATCAAAGTGTTCGTGGATATGTACAACAAAGGCTTCATCTATCGCGGCAAGCGATTGGTGAACTGGGACCCCCATTTTGAAACCGCGATTTCGGACCTGGAAGTTGAGAATATCGAGACGCCAGGCCACATGTGGCACTTCAAATACCCGCTGGCGGGGGGGGCCACCTATACCTATGTCGAAAAGGATGAGGACGGGAACGTGACCGTGTCGGAAGAACGCGATTACATTTCCATCGCAACAACGCGCCCAGAAACCATGCTGGGGGATGGCGCGGTGGCCGTGCATCCGGATGATGAACGGTATGCGCCCATCGTGGGCAAGCTGTGCGAAATTCCCGTGGGGCCCAAAGAACACCGCCGGTTGATCCCGATCATCACCGATGAATACCCCGACATGACCTTTGGGTCGGGGGCCGTGAAGATCACCGGGGCGCATGATTTCAACGACTACCAGGTGGCCAAGCGCGGCGGCATTCCGATGTACCGTTTGATGGATACGAAAGGCGCCATGCGTGCCGATGGTGCGCCATACGCCGAAGAATCTGCCAAAGCCCAAGCCCATGCCAACGGGGCGACGTTCACGGAAAACGAAGTGGACGCCATCAACCTGATCCCCGACGACATTCGCGGGATGGATCGGTTCGAGGCGCGCAAAATTGTGGTGGACCAAATCACGGCTGAAGGGTTGGCGGTGATGACCACCGTGACCGAGGATGTGGACGGCGAAACTGTCGAAAAAACAGTGCCTTACGTGGAATCCAAACCCATCATGCAGCCCTTTGGCGATCGATCCAAAGTGGTGATCGAACC
>JAHDCP010000099.1 GCA_020629775.1 Planktomarina sp. | reverse complement strand
GAACTTGGACCCGTCATAGGAAACGTTCTTCACAGCTGTTTCAAACTTGATCCAATCGCGCACGCCCGCCTTGGCCACGCGGCCTTGGATGTAATCGAACAGGACCGCGCGGGGCGGGTACGATGCGATTTGTTTGCCGAAATGTTCTTCGAACGAATAATCAGCGAATTCCAGGCCTTCTTTCGGGCCGTTGGACCACAGGTACCGATACATGGATCCGTGCACCGGTTCGCCGTATTGGTCCAAGCCGGTGCGCCAGGTGTAATTCCACAAGCCGCCCCAATCGGACTGCTTTTCAAAGCACACGATTTCCGGGATGTCTTCGCCATTGGATTTGGCGGATTGAAAGGCCCGAAGCTGTGCCAAACCAGACGGGCCTGCGCCCAAGACTGCGATACGTTTTGTCATGTGAAGGGTCCTTTTGTGCGGTGGGTAAAGTGCACCGCGTTCTTCACCCCAAGTCAACAAATTTTCTTGTCAGGACACCGGTCCAATGTCGCAATCGGATCAGATTGCCCCAGGGGCGTTCTTATCTTTGCGTCCATGACCGCACCTGAAAAATGCCAGGCGTTGTTGGACGCCATCAAACACACCTATGCAGGCCAAAAGGCCTTGCGTGATTTTGCGCCTTTCCCAACGGACGTGACCGCCACCCAGATCCCGGCCCATTGGGAACCGTGCCGGGATGTGTTCATGGCCGGACCAATGGACGCGTCCGGCCCCCACGCACGCGTTCATACGGCGTTGCGCCAAGCGGCAGATCATGTGCATTGGCGCGCCACTTACGCGGACACGGACATTGGCGATGTATTCATGCAAAACTTTGGGTGCTTTACCATCATCGGTGAAGAGGCCCCGTTCACATCCGGGCAGGGCAGGGCGTGGATGACCTATATGCCCGCAGGGTTGGTGTATCCCTGGCATCATCACCCGGCCGAGGAGATGTATTTTGTTGTGTCAGGGCAAGCGGTGTTTCGACGCAAAGGCCAGGATGATGTGGTGTTGACCGCGGGCGATACCATGTTCCACGCCAGCAACTTGCCCCATGCCATGTCCACAACCACCAGCCCTGTATTGTGCTTGGTGTTCTGGCGTAACGAATTTGACACCCCGCCAGAATTAACGCCCTAACCCAGGGCCAAATCCCAATCATCGGCAGGCACAACTTCGCAGGGATATTGGGTGTCTTGTGTCCAGGCGAACAGGGCTAAGAAGGGTGTGTCGTAAACGCGGGTGGCATGAACTTCACCGGGTGCGTTGAAGATGGGATGACCTGCGGGATGGTCTTGCCAATCTGACATGTTGAACCGCCAGCCGTGCGGTCCCGTAAGTGGCAAGTATATTTCGGGCGCTGGGTGTTTGTGGTCCCGGTAAAGCGTTCGGGGGGCCAATAAGAACAACCCCACCAACAGGTCATCCGCCACAACAGGGCAGTTTTGTTGACCCACCAACAAAGCGTGCATGTTGCCCGTCTTGTAACCTTCGCCCACGTTCGCATTGTTGTTGTAATATCCGCCGTCATCCACGCGCCAATGCAGGTTTTGGTATCCCGTGGCCAAAGCAGACTTAAGGTCGGCAAACGGACGTTCGGGAATGGCCGCAATGGCGGTTTGCAACAACCGGTCGTGGGTCGGAACCGCCGGGATCACTGTTTCAAACGCAGGATTAATGGGCATTGCGGTGCAAATGCCATCGGTTTGCAATGCAGATTGCGCGGCTCGGTAAATGCGCTGAATGGATTGCTTGGTCATATTCTAAAGCCGCAAGGTCATGGGATATTGGTCCACCCAAAAGAAAAGGCCGCCCAAAATCAAGGGCGGCCCAAAGGGTTGGATTATTCGCTGGATCAGATGTCCAGCGTGTTGTCCTTTTCCCACTGGCTGAAGTGACCGCAGAAATCGTTCCATTCCTGCATTTTCATCTTCAGATATGCGGCAGAGAATTCTTCGCCCATGGCAGCTTTCAAGCCTTTGTCCTTGTCGTATTCGCGCAAAGCATCCAACATGTTCAAAGGCAACTTCGGCGCGCCGCGCACTTTGTGGCCTTCGGCGTACATATCAATGTCGTGGCGTTTGCCTGGGTCCGCTTGGGACCGCACACCGGACAGACCGGCGGCGATGATCACGGCTTGCAGCAGGTAAGGGTTCACCGCCCCGTCAGGCAGGCGCAATTCAAAACGGCCTGGGCCTGGAACGCGCACCATGTGCGTGCGGTTGTTGCCAGTCCATGTCACCGTGTTGGGGGCCCATGTGGCGCCAGACGTGGTGCGTGGCGCGTTGATGCGCTTATAGCTGTTGACCGTGGGGTTCGTGATCGCCGCCAAGGCAGAGGCGTGCTTCATGATACCGCCCAGGAAGTGACGGCCCTTTTCGGACAGACCCAATTCTGCGGTTTGGCTGCTGTCGTTGGCGTCCATGGCGAACACGTTGGTTTTGGCAGCGGCACCTGGTGCATCCCACACAGAAATGTGCGCGTGACAGCCATTGCCGGTCAAACCTTCGACCGGTTTTGGCATGAATGTCGCGCGGTACCCGTGCTTTTCCGCAACGCATTTGGTCATGAACTTGAAGAAGCTGTGCTTGTCAGCGGTTTTCAACGCGTCGTCGAAATCCCAGTTCATTTCCCACTGGCCGTTCGCATCTTCGTGGTCGTTTTGGTACGCGCCCCAACCCAGTTCCAGCATGTAGTCACTGATTTCGCGGATCACGTCCAAACGGCGCATGAACGCTTGCTGGTCGTAACACGGCTTGGCGGCGGTATCGAAGCTGTCGCTGATTTCATCGCCAGCCGGGGTCAGCAGGAAGAATTCTGCTTCGATCCCGGTTTTGACATGCATGCCTTCGGCGGCGGCTTCATCAATCAACTTGCGCAAAACGTTGCGTGGGGCTTGGGCCACGTCTTCGTCTTCCATCACGCAGTTGCCTGGCACCCAGGCGATTTCCTTGTTCCACGGCAGAATGATGGCCGCTTCTGGGTCTGGCACGGCCAGCATATCAGGGTGGGCAGGGGTCAGGTCCAGCCAAGTGGCGAACCCGGCAAAACCAGCGCCGTCTTCTTGCATATCTGCAATCGCGCGGGCCGGAACCAGTTTGGCCCGTTGCCCACCGAACAGATCGGTGAATGAAATCATGAAGTATTTTACGCCATTGTCTTCGGCGAATTTTGCCAGATCAGTTGCCATGATCGTTTTCCCTGTTTTGTCTTCTTTTTAATGTGCAAAAGGCGCGACCTGTCCGGGCCGCGCCTTTGAATGGGTTAGTAGGATGTGTTTGGTTTTCCGGGGTACCAATCGGTACCACACAGCGGCACCTGGGCCATGGCAGCGGCTTCCATGGTCAATGCCACCAGGTCTTCGGGTTCCAGGTTGTGCAGGTGGTTTTTGCCACAGGCCCGCGCAATGGTTTGCGCTTCCAACGTCATCACCTTCAGGTAATTCTTCAACCGACGCCCGCCTTCGATGGGATCAAACCGTTTCATCAATTCTGGGTCTTGGGTGGTGATGCCCGCCGGGTCTCGCCCTTCGTGCCAGTCATCATACGCGCCCGCTGTGGTGCCCAATGCATTGTATTCGGCTTCATACTTGGGATCGTTGTCCCCCAGCGCGATCAAGGCTGCGGTGCCGATGGCCACCGCATCTGCGCCCAGGGCCATGGCTTTTGCCACGTCCGCGCCGGACCGGATGCCGCCCGACAGGATCAAAGACACTTTGCGGTGCATGCCCAAATCTTGCAGCGCTTTCACCGCAGGGCGGACAATGGCCAAAGTGGGTTGGCCCACGTGTTCGATGAACACATCTTGCGTGGCCGCGGTGCCGCCTTGCATGCCGTCCAAAACAACCGCGTCTGCGCCTGCCTTCACGGCCAATGTGGTGTCATAATATGGGCGTGCGCCCGCAACCTTCACGTAGATCGGCACTTTCCAACCGGTGATTTCGCGCAGTTCCAAGATTTTGATTTCCAGATCATCGGGGCCTGTCCAGTCAGGGTGACGACAGGCCGACCGCTGGTCGATTCCTTTGGGCAAGTTGCGCATTTCGGCAACCCGGTCGCTGATCTTTTGGCCCAACAACATGCCGCCGCCGCCGGGCTTCGCGCCTTGGCCCACAACGATTTCGATGGCGTCTGCCTTGCGCAAATCATTGGGGTTCATGCCGTACCGCGATGGAAGGTATTGATAGACCAACTTGTTGGAATGCCCGCGTTCTTCGGGTGTCATGCCGCCATCACCCGTGGTGGTGGACGTGCCAGCGGCCGATGCGCCGCGACCCAATGCTTCTTTTGCAGGGCCGGACAGTGCGCCAAATGACATGCCCGCGATGGTGATCGGGATGTCCAATTCAATGGGGTTTGACGCGTTCAAGCCACCGATGGTGACGTTCGTGTCGCATTTTTCGCGGTACCCTTCCAAAGGATACCGGCTGATGGACGCGCCCATGAACAACAGGTCGTCAAATGACGGCACCTTGCGTTTCGCACCCCCGCCGCGGATGTCGTAAATCCCGGTGGCGGCGGCGCGGCGGATGTCGCTGTTAATGTCTTGGGTGAACGTCGCGGATTGGCGCGGCGTGGTGTGGGGAATGCCCTTCGGATCGTGCTTGTTCATTTCATCGTATCCTTAGTAAGCGCCAGCGTTATCGACGTCGAAGTTGTACAAGTTACGGGCAGAGCCGTAGCGGGTGAATTCGGACGGGTCAGCGTCCAGTTCGGCTTCGGCCAAGATTTCTTTCAAGAATTCAATGTGCTCGGGGCGCATTTCTTTCTTTTCACAGTCTGCGCCCAGGGATTTCACGGACCCCCGCACAAAGAAGCGCGCCTCATAGCAGCTGTCGCCCAAGGCGTCGCCCGCGTCGCCCAAAACCACCAGGTTTCCGGATTGGCCCATGAAGGCGGACATGTGGCCGATGTTGCCTTGCACAACGATGTTCACACCCTTCATGGAAATGCCGCAGCGTGACGATGCGTTGCCCTTCACCACGATCAAACCGCCGTGGCCGGTGGCGCCAAGGTATTGGCTGGCATCGCCTTCGATCACGATCTTGCCGGACATGATGTTTTCACCGGTGCCAGGACCCGCAGATCCATGCACATTGATGGTGGCTTGCTGGTTCATCCCACCGCAGTAATACCCGGTGGATCCCTTCACCGTCACTTCGATCGGCGCATCCAGGCCACAGGCGATGGCGTGCGACCCGCGGGCGTTTTCGATGGTCCAAGCGGTTTGGTTGGTGTTTTCTGCCTGGGCATGAAGCGTTTTGTTCACTTCGCGCAGGCCAATTTCTGACAGATCAAGCGTTTGCATTTTAAGCGGCCTTTTCCGATGGGGTAGGGGTTGTGTGGCTCCAGAAATAGACTGTCGCGGGTTCGGGTTCCCAAACGCGGGCGTTTTCAATGCCGGGCAGGTTCACCAACGCCCGGTATTCAGATCCGAACGCAACATATTGGTCGGTTTCCGCCATAACGGCTGGCTTACAAGCGATGGGGTCACGCACTACGCCGAACCCATCCTTGGTGCCCACGACGAATGTGAAAAAGCCGTCCAAGTCTTCCAGGCTGCTTTCCAAAGCTTCGCCCAAGGTCGCGCCCTGGTTCATCCGCCATGTCAAATATGCCGCCCCCACTTCGGTGTCGTTTTCCGTTTCGATGTGCACGCCATCCCGGCGCAATTTGCGGCGCAGAGAGTTGTGGTTCGACAGCGATCCGTTGTGCACCAGGCACTGGTCATCGCCTGTGTTGAACGGGTGCGCGCCCATGGTGGTGACGGCTGATTCTGTGGCCATCCGGGTGTGACCAATGCCGTGCGTGCCAGCCATGGCAGATACGTTGAATCGGGCCGCCACGTCCTTGGGAAGGCCGACTTCTTTGTAAATTTCCAACGTATCACCGCGTGACATGACGCGCACATTGGGGCGGATTTCTTTCAAAGCCGCGCGGGCCGCAGCCACCTGATCGGCACGGATTTCCAGCACAGCGTGGGTGCTGTTCACCTTGATATCTACATCGCCCTTAATCTCTTTTTTCAACGCGCCTTTCAGCTTGTCAAAATCTTCTTCGGGCGTGTCCGACTGAACGGTCAGTTTTGCCTTACCCTCTGATTCATCGCCATAAATCGCGATGCCGGCACTGTCCGGGCCGCGATCGGTCATGGTGATTAACATGTCCGTCAGCATGGCGCCCAACTGCGGCTCCAACGCTTTATCTTTTAAAAATAGTCCAACAATTCCGCACATGCCCAATCAGTCCCTTCCATCATGAGTATTTTGAATCAGAGCGTAGCACCAATATTTTGACCCCTCAACTCCTAGGAAACTTTTTTTCATCAAAGGCAAAAAAGTCTTTGCAGATCGGACCTTTCATGTTTCTTTTGCGACAGCGTCTTTGTGCACAAAGAAAATAAGAGACGCCCAACGTAAAAACATGGAGGGAAATGTGGAAGAACAAATTGCAGAGCTGGTCGCGAAAGTGGCTGAGCTGGAGGCGGCAAGTGGGGGTGCTAAAGTCACCAACACCATGTTTGCTGAAACCTTCTACTATCTAACAATTCCGCTGATGATCATCATTCACGCGGGCTTTCTTGCCTATGAAATGGGCGCTTCACGGATGAAGAACGTTCTAAGTTCTGGGGTAAAAAACATTTTGGCATTCGCCTTTATGATCCCAACTTTCTACTTCTTCGGATGGTGGGTATATTGGGGTTTCCCAACTGGTCTGCCTGGCGCACCTGGTCCTGCTGGGATTTCCGGCGTGGAATATGCGAACGCCATCGCTTGGGGTTGGGGTGAATCCGCTCAATACATGGGGCCAAACATTGCTGACCAAGCGTCAGGTGTGTTCTTTGGTGCCTTTGCATTGTTTGCGGCCACAACAGCCTCCATCATGTCTGGTGCCGTGATTGAACGCATCCAAACAGTGGGTTTCGTAATCTTGGCGATCGTTCTGGGATCGTTCGCTTGGGTTGTTGCCGCTGCTTGGGGTTGGCACGCTGACGGTTGGTTGGTCACTAAGTTTGGTGTTCACGACTTTGGTGCTGCTGGTCTTGTCCACGCGGTTGCAGGTTTCTTCGCACTGGGTGTGTTGATCAACCTGGGTCCACGTATCGGCAAATTCAACGCAGACGGTTCCGCAAACCACATCGCGGGTCACAACATGCCACTGACAGTCACTGGCTTGATGCTGATTATCGTTGGGTTCTGGGGCTTCTTGATGGCCTGTGTTATTGTTCCCGGCGAAGCTTGGAGCTGGTTTGGTGACAAGCCATCCACGATCTATGGTACACCAATCACCCTGTCTGCCTTGGCCTTCAACATCTTGATGGCGATTGCGGGTGGTATCATTGGCGCATGGATCATGACCAAAGACCCATTCTGGATGATGTCAGGCGCACTGGCTGGTATCATTTCGACTGCGTCTGGCTTGGACATCTATTGGCCAGCACTGACATTCATCATCGCATTCTCTGCAGGTCTGATCCTGAAGATGTGTGCCGATTGGCTGGAACGCCGCGGTATTGATGATGCTGTTGGCGCGGTAACTGTTCACGGCACAATCGGCCTGTACGGTGTTATCATGTTGGGGATTTTCGCATCCGGTTATCCTGCGCTGCAGGGCGAAGGTGTGGCGACAATCAGCCTGATGGGTCAAATCGTTGGTGCCGTTGTCTTCTTCTTGTGCGGTTTCGTACCGGGCTTCGTTGTTTCCTACATTTTGAAAATGTTGGGCATGTTGCGCGTACCTGCTGGTGCAGAACAAGCTGGCATGGACACCGTCAAAGTACCAGCGCAAGGCTACCCAGAAGGCATTCCAGCCTCTGGCGCTCCAGCTGAATAATCTAAGGAAAGGAACACACTATGGGATTTCCATATGATGAAGCAAACTGGGCGGTCGTAGACGGCGCGATGTACATGGGGGCCGGCGGTTCTATGCCTGGCGTCTTTACGGTCATCGCGATGGCAATCTGCGTTGCAGTCTTGTTTGTTGGCCACCGGTCAGAAGCAAAGAAAGCCAGCCGCTTCTAAGCGCAGGCTTCAAAACCAAAGATTTGGGCCGCCCGTGAAAGGCGGCCCTTATTCTTTTTCAGCGCAGCAATTCATCCAAAAGGAATATTTTTTGCCTGAGAAGAAAAAAATCTTAATGACAGTGTTGATTTTTGGGTCAATGCCCGTCTGAATACATTCAAACACAATAAGATTCCGCAGGGGGAAAACATGGCTATTATCTGGAGACATTCCGCACTGGCGCACCGCCACGCTGAAATTGGTGGTGAGTTGGAAGATTGGAACGGCATGGGAACCGCTTGGTTCTATGACAACACGCCCGAACGCGCCAAGGCTGATTACGAAGCGATCCGCACCAGCGCGGGCTTGATGGATGTATCGGGCCTGAAAAAAGTGCACGTGTCCGGCGCCGATGCAGCCTACGTCATTGACCGGGTCACCACCCGCAACGTGGAAAAGATTGCGCCTGGCCGGTCCACATACGCCTGTATGTTGAACAGCGAAGGCAAATTTGTCGATGACTGCATCATCTATCACATCGCGCTGAATTCATGGTTGGTGGTGCACGGCACAGGCACTGGCATGGAACAGCTGACCACCGTTGCGGCAGGCAAGAACTGTTCCGTGGTGTTCGACGACGACATGCACGACATGTCGTTGCAGGGGCCCAAGTCGGTGGACATCCTGGCCAAAGAAATCCCAGCCGTGCGCGACCTGGCATATTTTGGCCTGATGCAAACACGGCTGTACGGCAAAGATGTCATGATTTCGCGCACTGGATACACCGGCGAACGCGGGTATGAAATCTTCTGCCGGGCCAAAGACGCCACCCACATCTGGGACAGCATCTTGGAAAGCGGTGGCGATGACGTGCGCCCAACGCAATTCAGCACCTTGGACATGCTGCGGATCGAAAGCTATCTGCTGTTTTATCCTGGCGACAACTCTGAAACCTTCCCGTTTGAAAACGAAACCTGCGGCGACACGCTGTGGGAACTGGGGTTGGACTTCACTGTATCCCCCGGCAAAGAAGGGTTCATCGGGTCGGAAAACCACTATGCCTCCAAAGGCAAAGAACGGTTCAAAATCTATGGCGTTCAATTGTCCGACGGCAAAATGGACCAGATGGAAATGTTTG
>JAHDCP010000098.1 GCA_020629775.1 Planktomarina sp. | reverse complement strand
CGGAAGGAAGCAGCCACAACGATACTCACTGTCGTCGTTGTCCAGCCTCTCACCCTTACCCTTACTTTGCCATGCCCACCGCTGAGGTCTTTGACCCGATTCTTTGCAATTGTGAAAAATCGAAAAACACAAAGAACGCGGGGGGGTTGACTGTGTAACCTCAAACACTTGCACCCCAATTGTTTCGCGTGCGAAACATTTTACGCATCCCTTTCCCCCATGGACCACTGCCCTTCGGCACAGTAGACATATTGCACCCACAAAGGACCCGCCCATGACCGACACCCCCGCCTATCAAGTTTTGGCCCGCAAGTACCGGCCGGAAACTTTTGCCGATTTGGTGGGGCAAACGGCGATGGTGCAAACTCTGCAAAACGCCTTTGCCGCTGGTCGTATCGCCCAAGCCTTTGTGATGACAGGCATTCGCGGCACGGGCAAAACCACCACGGCGCGGATTATCGCAAAGGGCATGAACTGCATCGGCCCCGACGGCCAAGGCGGGCCCACCACAGATCCTTGCGGAACTTGCGAACATTGCACGGCCATCATGGAAGGCCGGCACGTGGATGTCCTGGAAATGGACGCAGCCAGCCGAACGGGTGTGGGCGACATTCGTGAAATCATCGATTCCGTCGCTTACCGCGCGGCATCTGCGCGGTACAAAATCTATATCATTGACGAAGTGCACATGTTGTCCACCAGCGCATTCAACGCGCTTTTGAAAACGCTGGAAGAACCGCCCGAACATGTGAAATTCATCTTCGCCACCACAGAAATTCGTAAGGTTCCCGTTACGGTACTGTCGCGGTGCCAGCGCTTTGATTTGCGCCGCATTGAACCCGAAGACATGATTGCCCTTTTGCGCAAAATTGCTGCTGCCGAAGGGGCTGAAATTGCAGAAGATGCTTTGGGCCTGATCACGCGCGCCGCAGAAGGATCTGCACGCGACGCCACATCGCTGCTGGACCAAGCGATATCCCATGGGGCGGGTGAAACGACCGCGGATCAAGTGCGCGCCATGATCGGGTTGGCAGATCGCGGGCGGATCCTGGATTTGTTCGATATGATCTTAAAGGGCGATGCGGCGGGCGCTTTGCAGGAACTGGGTGCACAATACGCCGATGGTGCGGACCCAATGGTGGTTTTGCGGGATTTGGCAGACGTGACCCACTGGGCCAGTGTGATCAAGATAACCCCAGAAGCCGCCGAAGACCCCACCATCGGACCCGATGAAAAGGACCGCGGCCTTGCCATGGCCCAAGCCATCCCCATGCGGGTCCTCAGCCGCATGTGGCAAATGTTGCTGACAGCTTTAGAAGAAGTGGGGCGTGCCCCAAATTCCATGATGGCTGCGGAAATGGCGGTCATTCGCCTGACCCACGTGGCGGATCTTCCAACGCCTGACGATTTGATCCGCAAACTGAAAGACACCCCGCCCCCTTCCCCCACTGCGCCAACGGCAGCGCCGTCTGGCCCGGCCCCCACGGGGCCTGTTCAACACATTCAATCAACCCCGGTTCAAGGCGCAACAGCCTTGGCTGTGGATACAGATGCGCTGGCCCGTTTTGCGCGTTTTGAAGATGTCGTGGAACTGATCCGTGCCCATCGTGACGTGAAACTGTTGGTGGAAATCGAAACGTGTGTTCGGTTGGTCAGTTATGCACCGGGCCGCATCGAGTTTGAACCAACCGACGATGCTGCACGCGATTTGGCAGCACGCATCGGATCGCGCTTGCAGGCGTTCACAGGCAACCGCTGGGCGGTGATCATCGGATCTGGCGGTGCAAGCACCATTGCTGAAGTCCGCGATGCAGCTGATATTGCGCTTAAAGCGCAAGCGACAGACCACCCCATGATGCAGGCTGTTTTCGATGCCTTTCCCGGCGCGAAAATCTTGCAAATCAGAACCTTGGCAGACATTGCAGCCGAAGCAGAAACCGAAAGCTTGCCCGAAGTAGATGACGAATGGGATCCATTCGACGAAGACTGATGGCGAATTAGTAAAAACCAAAGGAAAACAGTATGTTCAAAGGACTGGGTCAGCTGGGCGATATGGCCGGCATGATGAAAAAAGCGCAAGAAATGCAAACCAAAATGGCGGACATGCAGGACGCCCTGGACACCATTGAAGTGGTGGGTGAAAGCGGTGCAGGCTTGGTCAAAGCCACTGCCAACGCCAAAGGTGTTTTGCGCGCGTTGGACATCGACCCCACAATCTTTGATCCCAACGAAAAAGAAGTTGTCGAAGACCTGATCCTGGCCGCCATCAAAGATGCGCAGACGCGTGCAAAAGACCGCCAAGCACAGGAAATGACCAGGCTGCAAGAAGAAATGGGGCTTCCTGCTGATATGAAATTGCCGTTCTGATCAAGTCAGCCCCAACGGCTGTTGGCGATTATCCTTGAAGGCGGCGCGTTTACCTGATTCTTTGATACCAATCGGGGGAAGCAACATATGGCGGACGCGCCCAAGGATCTGGAAAACTTGATCGACCTGATGGCCCGCCTGCCCGGTTTAGGGCCACGGTCTGCGCGGCGTGCGGTTCTTTACATGATCAAGAAACGCGCACTGTTAATGACACCGCTGGCAGATACCTTGGGGCAAGTCGCCAACAGTGTGCGCGAATGCGTAACCTGCGGGAATGTCGGTACGAAAGACACCTGTGATATCTGTGACAGTCCCAAACGGGCAAATGGCGAACTTTGCGTTGTGGAAGATGTGTCCGATCTTTGGGCCATGGAACGCGCAGGTCTGTTTCGCGGCAAATATCACGTGTTGGGCGGAACACTGTCTGCATTGGATGCCATTGGCCCAGAGGAACTGCGCATCCCACGTTTGCTGCGTCGCATCCGCGATGAAGACATAACGGAAGTTATTCTTGCATTGAACGCAACCATGGATGGGCAAACAACAGCCCACTATATCGCGGATCAGCTGCAAGACGTGCGGGTGACGTCCCTGGCCCAAGGGGTGCCGATTGGCGGGGAGTTGGACTATCTGGATGATGGGACAATCAGTGCCGCGCTTAAAGCCCGAAAAGAACTCTAAGTCGTCCAGCCTGTGCCGATATTCCGTCACATTTGAATGGAATTTGAAGGGCACTGTTAGGGGATTACTAAGAGATGAAAATACACTCGTCTGCTCGCACAGTGACAGTGGATCCCGCCCTGGCCATCTTGGCTTGTATCGGTGTCATGCTAACGATCGCGATGTTTTGCCTGTCGTCGCCGTTCAGCGGACCTGCCGTGGCAGAAATTCACTTGGGCCACTAACGCCCTTTGGTCACTGTACTCAGAAGCGCCCGGCCTGCCAGCCGGGCGCTTTTTTATTTCAATCAGTCAGGTTGGTCATCGCTGTCTGGAAGGTTAAAGAAGCTGTCCGCATCGATGGTGTCTTCTTTTTTGTCTTCGTCATCATCGGCCAATGTAAACGCCTCCAAACCAGAAATACTGGACGGTATTTTGGGTTCTGGGTCCATGGCCAGGCTTTGTTCTGTGCTGACCAACTTCCGGCGTTCATCATCTGTCATCGCGCTGCCTTCACGCTCTTTCTTGGCGTTGGCCTTTTGAACAGCTGCGTCCAATTCGCTTTGCTTACACAGCCCCAAAGCAACAGGATCAATCGGCTGGATGTTGGCAATGTTCCAATGCGTCCGTTCACGGATGGCTTGAATGGTGGGTTTTGTGGTGCCCACAAGTTTTGACACCTGGCCATCTGTCAATTCGGGGTGGAACTTAACCAACCACAAGATGGACGCAGGGCGATCTTGGCGCTTTGACAAGGGCGTGTACCGCGGGCCACGGCGCTTTTCTTCACCTTGGGCTGCGGCATAAAATTTCAGCTTCAAGGGATGCAGCGGGTCTTCTTGGGACCGGTCGATATTTTCTTGCGTCAGCTGATTGTTTGCAACTGGATCGAACCCTTTTACGCCGGCGGCAACATCACCGTCAGCAATCCCTTGCACTTCAAGTTCGTGCATGCCCACAAAATCAGCGATCTGTTTAAAGCTGAGGGTGGTATTATCCACAAGCCAAACAGCGGTGGCTTTTGCCATAATTGGTTTACCAGACATGGTCGCCCTTTCAGTTAAATACATCTTCCCCGACGGCTTGCGCCGGTCCCGGGTTTTGGCGGGACGAGTTTCCATTGTCGGGGAACTTGGACACGGTATAAGCACGAAAGAAACAAAGGAAAAGCCCATGCTGCGCGTTTTGGCATTGTTGATGATCTTGCCCGGGGCCCTGGCCGCCAAAGGCGAAAAGCCAGGTTCGTTCGATTACTATGTCTTGGCTCTGTCATGGTCCCCCAATTGGTGCCTTCGTGAAGGCAATGCCAAGGGAAGTTCCCAATGCGATGCAGACGCAGATTTTGGCTGGGTCTTGCATGGCCTGTGGCCGCAATTCGAAAAGGGGTGGCCCAGCTATTGCCCATCCAGCTTTCGGAACCCGTCGCGCAGCATGACAAAAAGCATGGTCGATATTATGGGGTCATCTGGTTTGGCATGGCACCAATGGAAGAAACACGGCGTCTGCGCCGGGATGTCACCAACCGAATATTACGAATTGTCACGAACCGCATTTCAGCAAATCAATCGGCCAGCCGCATTTCGAAAACTGCCCCGTGCGGTCACATTGCCCGCAAGCCTCATTGAAGACGCGTTCTTGCAAGACAATCCAGCGATTGAAGCGGATGGCTTGACGGTCACCTGCAAATCAAATGCGATCCAAGAAGTTCGGATTTGCCTGACAAAAGATTTGGAACCCCGCGTTTGCGGGCGGGATGTTATGCGCGACTGCACTTTGCAAAAGGCAGAGTTTGCGCCGATTCCATAAAAAAAGCGCTTCCACCAGAGGATGAAATCCAACCATTCGATTCCCTCAAAAGCACTTCTACGGGCGGATTTTCGCGCAAATTCTGCGGATAAACAGCCTGCAAAATAAAGCTCATTTTAACCAAAACCGCGATATGAGACCCCTTGCATTGGATAGGTAAGCGAGTGGGGGCTCAGCATGGCGTCGGGTCAGGGTATTGTTACGGGTGCAGAGGTTTTAGCGAACCCGTCGATCAAAAGCGATGAAACAAAGGGCAGCAATGCTGACTGTTTCACAGCACACTGCGCATTGTGGACAGAACGTGGTTTGGTCAAAGCCAAAAATATACAGGTCGGTGACCGACTGATGACAAAAGATGGGGGATTTCAGCCCATCATTTTCGTGCACAGACAAATGTGTTCGGCCCAAGGGCACAATCGCCCGGTGCACTTTGCCAAAGGGTCAATCGGGAACAGCCAGGAAACCCGTGTTAGCCAATTGCACCTGGTGCACACAGCCAGTGCGCGTAAAATTTTCAAAGACCTTAACAATCACCTTGTGCCTGCTGTTGATCTGCTGGGATTTCCAGGTGTCACATTGGATGAAGACACTGGCGTGGTTTTGTATTTCCACTTTTTGTTGCCGGAAAATCATCTGATTTGCGCGGATGGTGTTTGGTCAGCAAGCTGGAACCCCAGCCGGGATTGCTTTTCAAAAGACAAAGGCTTGCGCCAAAAGCTTGAAGCTGCGTTGGGGCATCCCATCGAATTTCAGCAGGACGCATTTCAACATCCCGCACGCCCTTATATCAGACGGCAACAAGAAGCTGCGGTCGCTTAGCCTGCCACTTTTAGCACGATTTTCCCGATGTGATCCCCACCTTCCATGCGGGTGTGGGCCGCACTGGCATCCGCAAGATCAAATTGGCTGTCCATAACGGGGCCGAGCTTTCCAGCAGCCAGCAAGGGCCAAACTTTGGCACGCAGTTGGGTGGCAATTTCAGCTTTCTGCAGATCACTTTGTGGTCTTAGGGTTGAGCCCGTCATCGTCAGCCGTCGGGTCATCAGGTGCACAAAATTAACTTCGGCTTTTGGGCCTTGCAGAAACGCAATCTGCACCAGACGTCCATCATCGGCCAATGCTTTGAAATTCCGTGGAATATAAGACCCCCCTACCATATCCAAAATAACGTCCGCGCCGCCTTCTGCACGCATGATATTTTCGAACACTTCAGTGCGATAATTGATGGCCCGTTCGGCCCCCAGCGCAACGCAAGCCGCACATTTTTCATCACTGCCAGCAGTTACAAAAACCCTGCAGCCAAAATGCCGGGCCAATTGAATTGCCGTTGTCCCAATGCCAGAGGACCCGCCATGAACCAACAACCGTTCGCCAGCTTTCAGACCAGCACGCATAAACAGGTTTGACCATACAGTGAAAAACGTTTCGGGCAGGCAAGCCGCTTTTTCCAACGACATGCCTGCGGGAACTGGCAAGCAATGGGCCGCAGGGGTTGTTACATATTCAGCGTAACCACCGCCTGGCAATAAAGCACAAACCTGATCCCCAACGGACAGTGTGGTGACGCCTTCACCAACAGCATGCACCACACCGGAACATTCAAGACCCGGCAAATCGCTGGCGCCTTTGGGAGGGTTATATAAACCTGCACGCTGCAGCGCATCTGGGCGGTTCACCCCTGCGAAAGCGACCTTGATCAGAACTTCGCCGTATTTTGGTGTGGGCACTGGGCGATCACAAACTTGCAAAACGTCTGGTCCACCCGCTTCAACGATTTCAATGGCTTTCATTAATGGCATGTTACATCCTCGTACGTGCTGAACCTGGCCAACATTAATTCAGCGGCCGTGCGAACGCCCGGGCAGGCTATCACGCGGCATTGCTGTTGGCTTCTTAATTTGTTCTGACAACCATGCTGGGCCAGCCAGCAAGGACGACAAACCTTTATTTTTGCGAACCGCGGATTTTGTCTTTTCGACTTGCATCACGTTTTCGATCCTGCGGTCCAAAAATTCCCAGGTTGCTTGGTGATCCAAACTATCATCCCCCAGCCAAAACAAGACTGTGCTTGCATACACACCAGCCAGTGTTGCGCGCTTGGTGTACCAATTCACATCTTCAGATGTGTCCCCAAGCAATGTCCAAATGGTGTCTGCCGTTTCCCAAATAAGTTTCATCCCCGTGACCGCGTTGTGGGGCAATGCGAACAAAGTTGTGCCGCGCCGAACGGCTTCTTTGTCCTTCACTGCGTCCAGGCGCAAGCGAACGGCAAGCGCTACTTTTTCACGGATTTTCAAATTGCTTGTGTCAGTGGTGGCCCACAGTTTCACAAGGTCGCTGTCACCTGCCCTGTGAAAATCTTTGGCCAGATCCAGTGCGCCACCGGGACAAAAAGAGCGCGCGATGGCCAACTCAACATCCGCATCACGCGCCGCCGCCACAAAGGCGGTATCGGTCCATCCGTCAAAAGCAACGTGCACCAGCGCAGCATCAAGAAGCATCTCGCGGACAGTTGGGGAATCGGATCTGGTCATGGCGTCCTTTCTGACGGTGTACTGGACAAGATGGCCCACGCGGTCTATACGGCGGCTTCCTGCAATCCTTGCAACTCTAATCTAGAAAGGTGGTGACAACCACATGCAGGTCTCAGTTCGTGATAACAATGTCGATCAAGCACTTCGTGCGCTGAAGAAAAAACTTCAACGCGAAGGTGTGTTTCGGGAAATGAAGCTGAAGCAACATTTCGAGAAACCCTCCGAGAAGAAAGCACGCGAGAAGGCAGAAGCGATTCGTCGCTCACGCAAACTGGCCCGTAAAAAGGCCCAACGCGAAGGTCTTCTCTGAGAGAATTCCACTTATCGGACTAAAAACGCAAGCCCCCGGAATTTCCGGGGGTTTTTCCATTCTAAGGGACTGATTTTCGGCAAAAATCCACCTACGCCACCTTACCCAGGCAGAGGGTTTGGCTTGACGGTTATGTTGGGTTACTTTGCCCCTAACAACAATTGGGTGATGTCATGGTTCCTCTGTATGCAATTTTGGCCGCAATGTTCTTGGGCTTTCTTTTTCTTGGCGACGACGACGGCGGCACAGACACCGCCGCCACAGACGAAACGGATTCAACCGAAGACGAACAGGCTGACACAGTTTCTTTGACGTCCGAAGACGACGATGAAACCGATGCAGATGGCGATGAGACCGACACGCCAGTTACAGTATCTTTGGCAGATCAAGATGAAAACGCCGATGATTCGACGACTGGTGATGATACAACCGGCGACGAAACAACCGATGATGATGCCGCAGAAACCGATTTGAACGATTTCTTGGTAACGGGCGGCGATGGGCCAACGCCGATCTCCACCACGGAAGAATATCTGCAAGGCGCAACCGGCGACGACCAAATCATCATGTTGGGGTCTGATCACTTTGCCCACGGCGATTTGCCAGGTAATTTCGACAGCCTTGCTGGGGACGACTCCATCTTCCTGGTGGGGGACGAATCCACATTGATGGGCAACGCCGGCGACGATCTGTTTGAATTGACCGGGGTTAACAACCAGGTGTTCGCACAAGCGGGCAACGATATTATCACCACGCAAGTCGGCACAGCCGACAGTGAACTGAACGGTGGTGACGGTGACGATATCGTGCTGGCCAATGGTGACAACGTCAGCATCTATGGCGGTATGGGCGACGATATTATCGCTGTTGAAGGCGAAAATAATTACGTTCGCTCCGGCCAGGGCGACGACACTGTGGTGGCGGGCGACGGGCATGTGATGTTGTCGTGGATGGGGACGGACACAGTTGTCGTGCCCATGGATGACGAAGGAACGGCACCCATCATTCGCGCCCCTGGCGATTTGCCAACGGTGATCTTGCAGATGGCAGATGACGCCCAGACCAACCCAGATGGGCTTACATTAACGCCTTACACCTTCGCGGATGGCGATGATCAGTTGAGCGAAAAAGACCAGGCACGTGCGATGGTGTTGTCTTATGAAGGCACGGAAGTCGCCGTTATCACGGGACAAGACATCGACGCTGAAGCCTTGATGGCAAATGTGATTTTCGCATCTGCTTCACAGTTGGCGTCGTTGCTGGATACGGATGCTGATACATCAGATGAAAGCGTTGCGGCTGAAGACGAGGAAGTAAGCGAAGACCAGGTTTCGGATACAGCTGATGATGAAAGTGTGGCCGCAGACGACGGCGATGCACAGGCAGACGATGACACCATCGAAGCAGATAACGCAGTCGAAGACGAAGATGAAGTCGAAGACGAAGATGAAGACGAAGACGAAGACGAAGACGAAGACGAAGACGAAGACGAAGACGAAGACGAAGACGA